>JAOTWM010000399.1 GCA_029862885.1 Gammaproteobacteria bacterium | reverse complement strand
TCTGGATGTGGGCATCGTCATCGGCGCTCGCGGCCGATTCGGTTGTCTCCGTATCGGCCGGATAGATACTGGCTGCACCGCCAACCGCCCACGCATTCGCCGGTTATATGACGATCGATAGCATCGGCACGGAGCCGGCGCGTATTGTCGGCGTCACCAGCCCGGCGTTCTCCCGCATTGAGATTCATGAGAGTAGACAAGAGGATGGCATGATGCGAATGCGGGCGCTGCCGGAGTTGCGTATTGCCGGCGGCGAGCGGCTGGTGCTGCAGCCGGGCGCCGTGCATCTGATGCTAATGGACCCCAAGGCATCGTTGCGGCTCGGCGATACCGTGACGGTGCGGGTGATGATCGACGGTGGCGAGTCTATCGATGTGCTACTAACCGTCCGGCTCGATCCCAATTCATGACTGGTGCGCGCGCAGTGACCGGTTATCCATTAAAGCGCCGCAGGTTTGCCCCTGGGTCACGCCTGCAGCGGCTCACCTTGCTCCCGCCTGGGTTCCCCATCGACCAAAAAGTAGGTTCGCCTACTACCCAAGCGGCAAAATCGTGCCGATAATTCCGCCTGTACCGTCGTGAAGAATCCAAGCTAACGCTCGCGGAATCTTTGATAAATTCATGGCCGGTCGTTCTGGGCCCAACATCACCCGCTCCAGCGGCGTCTTCACGGAACTAGGTGAGGGGCGTAGACACGACTACAGGGAGGTAGGAGGTAGAATGAAGTCGGAACCCGAATCGAGGAGCGGGAGCTTTGCAAATCTGGACCGAAGCCGGGTTTGGGTCTTTGGCCCTCGCCTTGAATCGGGCGATCTTTACTCTAGGACCCACTCTCCCAAAAAAGACTCAGCGATTCTCTAACCTCAGGAAACCGATATGACTAACGAAATTGTAATCGTGGAACCACGCGGTGCAGTGCTTGAAATAACCCTAAACAGGCCACCGGCGAACGCGATCAACCGCGCCACGAGCCGGGCGTTATACGCCGCGTTCAAACGTCTACAGGACGATCCGGCGTTGTCGGTGGGAATCGTGCGTGGTGCCGGCGAGCGGATTTTTTCGGCGGGCTGGGACCTAAAAGAAGTCGCGGACGCCGGTTACGACCCCGCGCTCGAATTAGATGCCGAACACGGCAACGGTCCGGGTGGATTCGCGGGTAATACGGAATATTGGGGTTTAACGAAACCACTGGTGGCCGCGATCAACGGCGCCGCCGTGGGCGGCGGATTTGAACTGGCGCTGGCCTGCGACGTGATGGTGATGTCCAGCAATGCTTTTTTTGCATTACCGGAGATGCAGCGCGGCCTGCTCGCGGACGCCGGTGCCATTCAACGCCTACCGCGGCGCATCCCTTACAACGTTGCAGTTGAATTCCTACTGAGTGGGCGACGTATGGAGCCCGACGAAGCGCTGCGCTGGGGTTTGGTTAGTGAAGTGGCCTCCCCCGATCGGCTCATGGAGGTAGTACGTGCGACGGCGGATAGTATCGCGCAGGGTGCACCGCTGGCTCTCCAGGCTCTAAAAGAAGTGTTGCTGCATATTGAGAGCATGCCGCTGCCGGAGGCTATGAATACTATTAAACCGGGGCACGACAACCTACCTGCCTACCGGCGAATGATGGCGTCGGAAGACATGGTCGAAGGCATTACGGCGTTCGCGGAAAAGCGCATTCCGGTATGGAAAGCGTGCTGATGACCGGAATGTGAGTGTCGAGTGGCGCTGCCGAAAGAATTTCGACAACCCAAACAAATACGACGCTAGGTCTAGATCACCCCATAGAACACGGCGGACGTCGCTGCTGCTTTTTCTGACCGGCGACGTCCGGGTAACTCGAATTGAATTCGCGTGTTACGGCTCCCATATAATCACTAAGTCGTGGCGAATCTGGTGGGTTCGGAGTCGCCGCAGTGAGCAATTTGGGGCGACCCGATCGTATGGAGTAGCAGTAATGGTAACGAAAAACTGGCTCAATAATCTGGGCTGTCGCGGTACGTGGATAAGGATCTTATATATGCTCCTGTTTACCGTCGTGTACAGCGTCGTGGAATTAATCGTCATTGCGGCGACGCTATTTCAACTGGGGTTTGTATTGATCACGGGCAATCGCAACGCCAGGCTCCAAGGATTCAACGAGAGCTTGAGCCGATACGTATACGATGTGCTGCGATTCATCATGTTCGTTTCGGATAATAAGCCGTTTCCATTTGCAGATTGGCGCGGCGAACACGCTGGACCGCAAGGCGTCCATTCGTAATCGGCTCACGCACGATTAACCGCGCGCGAGTTCGAATGTATCGCAGGATTTAATGTCGCCACCTTTGAGGCCCACCGAAAACCAGTGTATCCGTTGTTCCGACGAACCGTGGGTAAAGGAGTCGGGGTGGACGCTGCGTCCGGCCGCTTTTTGTAGCCGATCATCGCCTACCGCGGCGGCGGCATCGATGGCCTCTTCGACATCGCCTTGTTCGAGGATATTTCTTTGGCGGTGGCCATGATGAGCCCAGACCCCGGCGTAGCAATCGGCTTGCAATTCGGTAAGCACCGATAGCGCGTTGGCATCGGATTGGCTCGATCGCGATTGCAGTTGTCGAACTTGAGCCGATACGCCCACCAAGTTTTGTACGTGATGGCCAATCTCATGGGCGATCACATAAGCCATCGCGAAGTCTCCCGAGGCACCCATGCGCTGCAATTCCTTTAAAAACGAAAGATCGAGATATACGCGTTGATCGGGAGGGCAATAAAACGGTCCGGATGCCGCGCTATTCGTCCCGCAAGCGGATTGCACGACGTCCGAGTACAATACAAGTTTCGGAGGTTGATAGCGCTGATCCGCTGCCGAAAACAAACTCGACCAAGTGTCTTCAGTGTCTGCCAATACTACGGACACGAAGTTCGATGCCTCGTCATTCGGTCCGGCCGTGTTCGAGGTCGATGGGGGCCCAGTGTGCTGCTGCAAGCCATCAAGAATACTCAGGATCGCGCCCGGATCCTGCCCTAAAAACAACGCCGCCACGATCGCAATAATCGTGACCCCACCACCGAGTTTGACGCCCCGACCCATGCGCTGACCGCGGCGATCCTCGATATTGCTGCTACGCCTGCCTTTTCGCCACCGCATCGCTGTGCCAATATCATTGAGAAATGACCGAGCAACACGCTATCCGCTGCGGCGAGCTTGGTCAAGATGCGGCTCACGGTGCATACCAGGATCAACGCGGACATGAGGGATACGAAATATATCACCCCGGTCTTCTCCCGTTGAAAACCTGGACCTGCGTGCGATATGGTGCTCACATCGGCGTGGAGTCGGTCAGGAGTTTTGACACAACAAACAGACAATAAAGAGTTAGCACCGAACCGGCTTCGAAGCGGGTGAATTTGGCGTCGCCTTGAAAAAACATGAGGACAATCGCCGATAACAATATTAGATAGGGTATATCGAACACCAGCAACTTCCTGGCAAATGGTAACGGATTTATCACCGCCGCCATCCCGATGGGTATTAGCGTATCGAAAATGTTGCTGCCAATAAGATTGCCGATCGACAAGGCGCCACGGCGTCGGAACACCGCCGTCAACGATATCGACAGTTCCGGCAGGCTTGTGCCCAGCCCGACGAGAACGATCGCTACCACGTATTGCGGCCATTGCCAGCGTTCCGCCAATTGCGTCGCCGCGGCCACGGTCAATTCTGACGACAGGATGACGAGTGCCATGCCACTGGCCAACACAATCCAACTACGTGCGACGCCATGTCGTCGAGTCACGGGTGTCGTGGACACCGTATTTTCCTGTTTAACGAGCAACAACAGGTATGCAATGAACGCGGCTACCATCAATGCGCCATCGATACGGGTGATCGAGGAATCGAGTCCCAGCAGTACCAGCAACAGCGCCGACCCTACGAGCATCGAACCATCGCGTAGTAGATGCCTCGTCGGCACCAACAATGGTCGAATCATCCCGATGGCCCCGAGGACCAAGCCAAGTTGCGCGAACGCACTGCCAATCGCACTGCCGATGACGATCCCGGTCACGTCAGCGCCGCCGAGCGAACGAAATCCCCCGTCCAGGGCCACCGCAAGCTCAGGCAGATCGCTACCGATCGACAGCACAGTGAGTCCGATAAACAGCTCCGAAAGACCGTAGCGCTGGGCAATCCGGACCGCGCCGCGGACAACAAGTTCGGTGCCCAGCCACAGACCTGCTAGGCCGGCGATGAGCGGTAACAGGTCGAGCATTGCGAAGACTCCGGTGGCGCGGATGTTAGCGAAGCGACTCGGGTTATTGTCGCTTTGTAAGTGGACAATGGCCGATGCGCGTCATAGTTCAGACGAAAACGACACGCCCGCTACGGGCGACCCTGCTGGACGTGCGGCCTGGGTCAACTTCGTCGCTTTCTGGTAGATTGTGTGGAGTCTGCGAATCCTAAGGAACCCCTGTGATCGATGAAGATAACGGCACGCGCAATTCGAGAATCGCTTGGCGTGGTGACTGTGGCGGTCATCGGTTGTTTCATGGCGGGCAAAGGATAACGGTGCTCGGCCGATCCTCATGAAGGCCCGCAAGATAATAATTGTCGGTCAGTACGATTCGCCATTTGTGCGCCGAGCCGCCATTGCGTTGCATCATTACGGCATGCAGTTCGAGAGACCTGTGCTCTCGGTGTTCACAGAGTTGGATAAGATGCTTGAGATTAATCCGCTCGGCAAGATTCCAGCACTGATCCTTGATAACGGCGAGCTACTCGTCGATAGTCAGTTTATACTAACTTACTTGGACGGCATTGCCGACGCCGAACACGCCTTGATTCCCACCGCTGGCGCCGCGCGTCGCCAAGTGTTGAATCTGAACGCCGTCGCCGTGGGCCTCGCGGAAAAGCCGTGGCACTGCGATGGGAGCAGCATCGGCGCCGCTTGCAGAGCATCGATCCGGATTGGGTGGACAGGCTACAACTTCAAATCACAT
>JAOTWM010000286.1 GCA_029862885.1 Gammaproteobacteria bacterium | reverse complement strand
CGATGTCATCAGCCCAAGCGAGGCACAAGGGTTGTTCCCGATGCTCAATATCGACGACATCGAAGGCGCAGTGTTTCTTCCCAAGGACGGGCAAATCAATCCTATCGACGTGACTCAGGCGTTAGCAAAAGGCGCGCGCCTGAAGGGCGCACGAATTTATGAGAATACGAAAATAACCTCGATTCAAAGTAGCGCCGGGCGGGTGACCGGCGTCACCACCGTGGACGGCGACATTAGCGCCGAATACGTGGTCAACTGCGGCGGGATGTGGGCGCGGGACGTAGGACGGATGTGTGGTGTCAATGTGCCGTTGCACGCGGCGGAGCATTTTTATGTGGTGACCGAACCCATGGCCGGGCTCGATGGGTCGTTGCCGGTGTTACGGGATCCACAGGGTTATGCCTATTACAAGGAAGACGCCGGAAAGTTGCTGGTGGGGGCGTTCGAGCCGAATGCCAAACCATGGGGTATGGACGGCATACCGGAGGATTTTTGTTTCGATGAGTTGCCGGAGGATTGGGATCATTTTGAGCCGGTCTTACAAAACGCGTTACATCGCGTACCTAGTCTGGGCCAGACTGGAATTCAAACATTCTTTTGTGGGCCTGAAAGTTTCACTCCTGATAATCGATATTATTTAGGTGAAGCGCCGGAGCTCAAAAACTTTTTTGTGGCGGCCGGATTTAACTCGATCGGCATTCAGTCATCGGGCGGCGCGGGTAAAGTTCTTGCCGAATGGATCGACGCCGGGCATCCGCCGCTGGATATTTGGGATGTCGATATACGTCGCGTATTGCCATTTCAGGGCAACGCCCGCTACCTCAAAGAACGCACCACCGAAGCGTTGGGGTTGTTGTATGCGATGCACTGGCCGTTTCGGCAGGTCGAGTCGGCGCGACCCGCGCGCTGCTCGCCGCTGCATGACCGCCTCGCGAAACACGGCGCGTGTTTCGGGGAGACCCAAGGGTGGGAGCGAGCCAATTGGTTTGCGACCGATGGCGCGTCGCCGGAGTATGAATACTCCTACGGCCGGCAGAATTGGTTCGAGTATTCTGCAGCCGAACATCGTGCGGTGCGGGAAAATGTCGGATTGTTTGAGCAGACATCGTTTGCGAAATTTCAATTGCAAGGACGCGATGTGTTGGCGGTGCTGCAACAAGTGTGCGCGAACGATATGGAAGTGCCGATTGGAAAGCTCGTTTATACGCAGTGGCTCAATGATCGCGGCGGAATCGAGGCCGATCTTACGGTGACCCGTGTGGCCGACGATTGCTTCTTTATCGTTACTGCGGCTGCAACCCAACGCCGCGATTTCCATTGGCTGCAATCCCGGATTCCGGCTGATTCCCACGCGGTATTGACAGATATTACCTCCGCTTACGCCGTACTTAGCGTCATGGGGCCGAATGCGCGGCGATTACTCGCGCCGTTGACTCCGACCGACTTGTCCAACACTGGATTTCCGTTTGGAACTTCCCAGGAAATCGAAATGGGCTACGCACTGGTGCGTGCATCGCGAATCTCGTTTGTCGGAGAACTCGGTTGGGAGCTGTATATCCCCACGGAATTTGCAACGGGAATCTATGACACGATTGTCGATGCCGGTAGTTCCTTCGGGCTGCGTCATGCCGGCTACCACGCGTTGAACTCATTGCGCATGGAGAAGGCCTACCGCCATTGGGGACACGATATAACCGATGAAGACTCACCGCTCGAGGCTGGGTTAGGTTTCGCCGTGGCGCTCGATAAGCCGGGGGGATTCATTGGACGAGATGCGCTTATGCGGCAGAAACAACATCCCTTAAAACGCCGCTTGGTGCAGTTCGTGTTGGACGATCCGCAACCGATGTTGTATCACGAAGAACCGATATGGCGCGACGGGGTTCGTGTTGGTCGCACGACTTCTGCCATGTATGGCCACACCCTCGGCGCGTCGGTGGCGCTAGGTTATGTGGAGAATGACGAAGCCGCGAGCGCCGACTATATCAACGCCGGTAGTTATGAAATCGAGGTAGGGGGCGACCGATTTTCGGCACGTGCATCGTTGCGGCCGATGTATGACCCGAAAGCCGAGCGCACTAAACTTTAGAGGCCGATATTCGGCTGTGGGAGAATCCCGGTGACTGAACCGCTATTTCGCGAAGACCCTTATCTGAAATCCTGCGACGCGATGGTGCTGTCGGCCGGCGTGGAGGGTATCTGTGTGGACCGCACGGTATTTTATGCGATGGGGGGAGGCCAACCCGGAGATACGGGGAAAATTGTGCGTGCCAACGGCGATGCAATTCGTATCACCGATACCCGGAAAGCAGCAGACAGTAGTGCTATTTTGCATATACCGGACGGGACCAAACCGCTGCCGGAGGCCGGTGAAACGGTGCAGATGAGCATCGACTGGGAGCGGCGCCACCGATTCATGCGCATGCACAGCTGCATGCATTTATTGTGCGCGGTAATTCCGGCGCCGGTGACGGGTGGCTCCATCAGCGACGGCCGTGGCCGGCTCGACTTCGATCTTCCCGAGCCGCCCGACAAAGAGCAAATCACCACTCGGCTCAATGCATTGATCGAGGAAGATCGGCAGCGGCGATTACGCTGGATTACGGATGAGGAAATGGCACAGCAGCCGGAATTGGTGCGCACCATGTCGGTACAACCACCATCGGGTTCGGGGCGTGTCCGATTAGTGGAATTCGATGGTATCGATCTCCAACCCTGTGGTGGCACCCATGTCGCGTCGACCGGTGAAATAGGGGCCGTGCGGATCGCGAAAATCGAGAAGAAGGGTAAACATAATCGCCGGGTTATCGTCGAATTTGTTGATAACTGATCGCGTTAAATTGTTCCTCAACGGCTAGTGGTTGCTGATGCCGGTAATGGAAGCTTACGGTGCGGCGCGAATCGTGCAAATTTGGGAATAACCCAACAGCAAGCGCTACTGTGAATTGCCGGCGTCACCGGCAGCCGTGCGGTGATTAAGCTCGATCAGCGTGCCCCCTGCGCCCGTCAAGCCCGTTGGCCTTCGATGTATGCGCTTGTTTACGCCGCAAAATATTGTCAGAATCCCCATCCCAATTACGGTCGCACGCAATGCTTGGGCGCCGCAGCCGACAAATTCGCGGGAGCCGCGATGCCGTCTGTGCGCTATCGGCGGCGTGCGAATTCCGCCCTCTGGATCGAAATACCTGTGAATGCTGAAACTGAAAAAGTCAAAATTTATCGCGGCCTGAAAGACATTTGCTTCGACCGTTCCCCTACGACGTTTATCGACGGTAAGGCCGGCGTGCTGCGCTATCGCGGGTATTCGATTCACGACCTCGCCGAACATTCCGGATTTGAGGAGACCGCGTACTTACTGCTTCACGGGGAGCTGCCGAACCGAGTCGAACTCGCATCGTTTGCGCAGCAGTTGAACGACGCCCGTGGTTTGCCGAAGCCGATCTACGATGTTATGGAATTGGTCAAAGATGCGCACCCGATGGATGTATTGCGTACCGCGGTTTCCGCAATCGCGAACTTCGACGACGAGACCACGGATAACTCGCCGGAGGCTACTCTGCGCAAAGGTATACGCTTGACTTCGCAAGTCCCTTCCATCGTCGCTGCTCATCACCACATCCGTAGTGGTCGCGAACCAATCTCACCAAGTGATCGGCTTGGTCACGCCGCGAATTTTTTGTATATGCTGACGGGCGAAGAACCAAGTAGCAACGCGGCGCAGCTCATGGATACCGATATGGTGCTGCATGCCGAACACGGTTCCAACGCCTCGGCGTTCACCGCGCGGGTTGTGACCGGCACCGAAGCGAATTTGCATGCGTCGATAACGGCCGCGATCGCGGCGTTGTCCGGACCCGCGCACGGCGGGGCTGCGGAAAACGTCATGCGCATGGCGCAGGAGATCGGTGATCCGGCCAATGCGGCGGAGTATGTAAAACATCGGCGCCAGAACCGTGAGGCGATCATGGGATTTGGACACCGTGTTTATCGCGCTGAGGACCCGCGAGCCCGCCATATGCGCGATGGTGTCAAGCGTCTGTCCGAAGAGATGGGTGATCCGATCTGGCATGAAATCCTGCAGGCGGTTGTTGATGCAATGAAACCGTATGCGCGCCACGGGGTTAACGTTAACGTCGATTTTTACGCTGGGGTTGTGTATTTTCTAATCGGTATCCCAGCCGATTTGTTTGTGCCGATCTTTGCGGTCGGCCGGGTTCCGGGTTGGACCGTGCAGGTGTTGGAACAAATGGAAAACAATATCCTGATCCGCCCGCGGTTGCACTACACGGGTCCCGCGGCACGCGACTACGTACCTATTGAGCAGCGTTGAGTTTTGGTCTAGTCGGCCTGTGTTACCGCTATCGTTACCGTAGCCACAATATCTTCGACCGTCGCACCGCGCGATAGATCGCTAACGGGTTTCGCGAATCCTTGCAGGAATGGGCCGATTGCGCGAGCATTAGCCATGTATTGGGTTAGTTTGTAAGCGATATTGCCCGCCTCCAGCGATGGAAAAATTAACACGTTGGCCTGACCTGCAACCTTACTTTCGCGATTAACCTTATGCCGCGCTACACGTTGGATTAATGCACTGTCGACTTGAAACTCTCCGTCAATCGCGATTTCCGGCGCGCGTTGGTTCGCAATCGCCACGGCTTCAGTAACTTTGTCAATGTTGCGGTGCTGGGCGCTGCCGGTTGTCGAAAACGATAGCATCGCGACCCGGATAGGTTCTTCGAGCAGTTTGCTCGCGCTGGCTGCGGACGCAATCGCGATGTCGGCGAGTTGGCCTGCATCCGGTTCAATATTCACCGCGCAATCGGCGTATACGAATGCGCGTTCCATTTGTCCGTCAAAATTGGGCACGACCATTAGGAAGTAACTGGAAGGCGTGTGAATATCGGTGGCGAGACCGATCGTCATCTGCCCGGCTTCGATCACTCGTGACGTCGGATTGACCGTACCCGCCACCAGGCAATCGGCAATTTGTTGACTGACTGCCATGCCGCCAAAAAACAACGGTCGGCGCAGTAGTCGGCGTGCAATCTTTAGATCGGTACGGCGCGGACCATTGGCATACGCTGTTGCGAACGCTTCCCGGTAATCGCTATGCGCCGGGTCAAGTATCGTGAATCCGTCGACCGAAATACCCACTTGCCGTGCGGCGCTGCCCACATCGGCCGCCGCGCCGATCAGTACGATCTCGGCGATACCATTCCGGTGTAGCCGATCAGCAGCTTTCAGTACGCGGGGCTCGGTACTCTCAGGCAACACCACGCGGCGCGACCGGCCGCGCGCGATCGTTTGGCAACGGGCAATGACGTCGGTCATTGCCCGCCTAATAATAGCTGACGAGCCGGTCGAATCCGCCGCCGCACGTGGTCACCGAATAGGAACGGTGACCGCGGCGCCGTAACCGGCGGGTGGGTTTGTGGTCCGGTCGGAGCAACGGTCCTATACGTAGTCCTTGTACTTTGCCAGATGTCGAACCGGCTTAGACAGCGCGTCGCGACGAAACGGATCGCCCAATTCACGGGTGCACATGATCTCGACAACAGTCGTTTTGTCATTCTTCTGATCGTCACAGGCTTTCTGCAAGGCCGGTCCGACATCTTCGAGTCGATCGACCGTCACACCCTGTGCACCCATTGAGCGTGCCACTTCGGCCCAGCTCGGATTTTCCAGATTCACGCCTTCGAAACGCGTCGCGTAGAAATCCACCTGGTTTTTCTTTTCTGCACCCCATTGCTTGTTATTGAATACCACTGGGGTTACCGCGATGCGTTCGCGTACACAGGTCAAAATTTCGCCCATGCTCATCGCCCAAGCGCCGTCACCGACGTAGGCTACGGCCGGGCGGTCGGGTGCGGCGACCTTCGCGCCCATGATGGTGGGAAATGCGTAACCGCAATTACCGAAACTCATTGCCGCAAAAAAACTGTTGGGTTGGTTAAATCGCAAATAGCTGTTCGATACCGAACAGATATTTCCGATATCGGTCGAGATCATCGCGTTGTCGGGCATCGCTTTTTCAAGTTCCCGCAACACCTGCCGCGGATGCAACAATTCGGGATCTTCCCTCACCATTTCCTGGCTCCATGGATCCTGCTCTTCGGACCAGCCATTCAATTCGGATTCCCACGTTTCTTTTTGGCGCTTGATCTCTGCGCTGCGATCATCGCGATTGCGGTGGCACGCGAGTGCTTTATTCTGCAGTCGGTGCAGTAGTGCTTTGGCCGCGGCGCGCGCATCGCCGCATACCCCGACGGAGATTGGCTTAACCAGGCCGAGCATGCGGTGATCGGCATCAACCTGAATAATCTTCGCGTTTTTCGGCCAGTAGTCGATGCCGTGTTGCGGCAACGTGCCGAACGGGCCTAAGCGGGTGCCTAACGCCAGCACGACGTCCGCTTGGCTGATCAGTTTCATACCCGCCTTGGAACCCTGATACCCCAGCGGCCCGCACCATAACGGGTGGTCGGCCGGAAACGAGTCGTTGTGCAAATAGCTGTTTACGACGGGTGCATTGAGAT
>JAOTWM010000285.1 GCA_029862885.1 Gammaproteobacteria bacterium | reverse complement strand
AGTAGCCTTTTCAGGGCGGCATCCATAGCGAAATAAAGCGTAACGGCGAACACCGCGAGCGTAATCAATGCCGCAAACATCAAATCCACTTGCATGCGGGCGTTAGCATGCAGCATGAGGTAGCCGAGTCCCGCACTGGATCCGACCCACTCGCCGACCACCGCGCCAATCGGCGCCACTGCGGTCGCTACGCGCACCCCTGAGGCAAGTGCCGGTAATGCGCCCGGTAGGCGGATATGCCGTAATACGGCGAATGCAGATGCATCCATCGTTGCGGCAAGATCGAGCCAACCTCGCGGCGTATGCCGCAAGCCGTCGTAGCAGGCCGCAGTCACCGGAAAATAAATAATCAGCACCGCCATTGCTATTTTCGATGCGAGTCCGTATCCGAGCCACAGCACCAGTAATGGAGCCAGCGCAAATACCGGCAGCGCCTGGCTGACGACGAGCACGGGCAACATCCAACGCCGCACCGGCCGAAAATAAGTCAGCGTCAGTGCGCTGGCGACACCCAGCATCAGCCCCAGTATGAGGCCGACGACGATCTCGATGATCGTCACTTCGGCATGATCTAACAACCGCCCTGCGTGCGCCCACCACGCGCCGAGGACATCCCAAGGCGCGGGAAGAATGTAGTGGGGGACGGCGCTGACCCAAACCACGAGTTGCCATACTAGCAGCAGCCCCGCAGTAGTAGTTGCAGCAGTGATGGCACGCGAGCGTTCGAAAATGGCCATAAGCGGTCAGGCGGCCAGCTGGTCCCAAAGTTCAGCGTGCAGGCACATAAGCTGCGGGTCGCCGTGCGGACGTGGGGGCGCTTGGTTCGGTTCAAGCGGCGCGCCCAGCTGCGCCGGTAGGCCGCTCAACACGTAGATCCGATGACCGAGCCGCAATGCCTCCATCGGGTCGTGGGTCACAAGCAGCACGGTGCTGCCCTGTAAACGTTGCGCCGCGAGGCCTTGCAGTTGATAGCGGGTGATCGCATCCAGCGCCGAAAACGGCTCGTCCATAGCAACAACCGGCTTCGCTTCAAACAGCGTACGCGCGAGCGCGACCCGTTGCCGCATGCCCCCCGATAATGTCGCTGGAAGATCGTCTTCATGTCCTCCGAGTCCCAAATCGGCCAGCAATTCTTGGCCGCGTTTTCGATCGGTCGCGTGCAGTTCCTGGCGCAGGCGTGCGCCGATGGTGACGTTATTCACCGCGCTGTGCCACGGCAGCAACATATCCTGCTGTGCCATATAAGCGATTCGACCTTTCAGGGGTAGTCCATCGTCACAATGGGTTTCGGCCGTCACGCCGGTGCCTGCGAGTCCCGCCAGTACACGCAGTACGCTCGTCTTGCCAACGCCGCTTTGTCCGAGTAGACAGGTCCATTTGCCACCCTGCAGCACTAACCGAAAGTTGTCCAACAAATTACGCGGGCCATAGCGAAGACTCGCGTTACTCAGTGTGACGGTTGGTGGAGGCACGATTGCGTTGATTTTAGATCAGTGTATCGCGGGCATTCAGAAAGGCCGCGGTCGAGATGCGTGACCAGTCGATGGCACGGCGTCGTGCGTCGCGGTACGAGGCATGGATTTTACGACTCATGTCGTCCTTCGTTGCGAATTCTGCCAATACGTCGCCGGAGATATCGCGCGCTGCCGTTAAGATTTCATCATCGAATCGTCTGATCTTAACGCGGTGTTTTGTGGCCAACGTTTCTAACGCTTGTGCATTGCGCCATTTGGTTTCCGCGAGCGAAAAAGAATTCTCGGCCTGGCAAGCATTGATGACCACCGCTTGCAAGGCCTCATCGAGGGTCGCGAACTTGCGGGCGTTAATGAGGCATTCGGCGTTTCCGTTCGGTTCGTGAAACCCTGGCCAATAGTAGTACGGAGCGACCTTGTAAAATCCGAATGCAGTATCGCTCCACGGTCCGACGAATTCGGCGCCGTCTATCACGCCGCTCTGTAACGCCGAAAAAATATCTCCGGGCGCGAGCGTTACAGGCACCGCTCCAAGGCGCCGCAAAATTTCACCCCCCAACCCTGGGATGCGGTATTTGAGCCCCTTTAAACTGTCGATACCGTGGAGTTCTTGTTTGAACCAACCGCCCATTCCCATGCCCGTATTGCCGGCCATTTTTGGGATCAAACCAAAATCCGCATACAGCAATTCCCACAACTGCTGGCCGCCCCCGTGGTAAATCCACGCGGCGTGTTCGGCCGCGGTGAGGCCAAACGGTATCGCAGTAAAAAATACGCTGGCGGGTGCTTTCCCCTGCCAGAAAAATGAAGCGGTATGCCCCAATTCGGCGACATCGCTGCCGACGGCGTCAAACACTTCCAGGGCCGGAACAATCTCTCCCGCGGCATATAATTTTACCGTTAAACGCCCGCCGCTCATGGTGCTGATGCGATCGGCCAGTCGCTGCGCGGTAACGCCGGGTCCCGGCAGGTCGCGTGGCCACGACGTAATCATCCGCCAGGAGTGCGAATCCGAATACGCCCCGGTTGCGATCTGCGGCGTGGCGGCCGCAGCCGCGGCGGCGATCAAAAACTGTCGGCGTGCTAAAGTCATTTTGACAGATCCTCAGTCCAGAATTCGTGAAAATGATGAACCGGCCCATGACCGTGACCGATATGCAATCGATCTGCGGCGCTTATCGCGGCGGCTATATAACGTTTGGCGCGCTGCACCGCATCCGGTAGTACGACGCCATGCGCTAAATACGCGGCGATAGCGGATGACAGCGTGCATCCGGTTCCGTGGGTGTTATGGGTCTTGGTTCGTGGCGCGTAAAGCCGCGTCGCATTATTCCCGTCATAAAATATGTCGGTACTGTCGGGTCCACCGACGTGTCCGCCTTTAATAAGCACATTGCGGGCGCCGAGTTGGTGTAAGTGCTGCGCGGCATCGATCATTTCTGCTTCGGTCTGTGGTGCCGGCGCGTTCAGCAACGCCCCCGCCTCGGGGAGATTGGGGGTAATGAGTAATGCGCGCGGTATCAGTAACCGTCGCAGCGCCGCACTCGCATCGGGTTGAAGTAACGCATCCCCGCTTTTTGCCACCATAACCGGGTCTAGTACCACCGTACTGAGCCCGTGCCGGTCGAGTGCTGCCGCGACCGTTTCGATGACGCCGCTTTGGCTTAGCATTCCAATCTTGACCGCATTAACGGCGAGGTCACTGCACACGGTGTCGATCTGTGCCGCAATAAAGCTCGGATCGATGTCGACAATGGCCGTGACACCGCGAGTGTTCTGGGCGGTCAAGGCCGTAATAACGGAGGCGCCGTACGCGCCCAAAGCCGAGAAGGTTTTTAGATCGGCTTGGATGCCCGCGCCGCCGCTACTGTCCGAGCCGGCGATACTGAGTGCGATAGGGGTAGTTGTCACGGCCGCGGCACTAAGCGGTAGCGTTGTCGATGGCGGCGCGCAACCGACTCGCGGCTTGCTGCGGGTCGCGATCACTGCAAATCGATGAGATAACAGCAATGCCGCCAGCGCCTGCCGCCATGAGTTGTGGCGCCGTTGCGGCGGTGATACCGCTGATGGCGACAAGCGCCAATTCAGGGCGCCGCCGCCGAATTCGCGCCGCCAAATCGGCGAAGCCATCCACCCCGATCGGTGCATTTAATTGTTGTTTGCTGGCAGTCGCAAACACGCCACCGATTCCTACATAATCGACGACCTCCAGCGCCGTGGAGTCGGCCTCCTTTCCCGAACGAATTGTCGCACCGATTACGGCGTTTGCGCCGAGCAGGCGGCGCGCGATATCGGCGGGCATGTCGTCTTGCCCCAGATGTACGCCTTGTGCATTGGCCGCGAGCGCAACGTCGACCCGATCGTTGACCAGTACCGGTACGCCACTATCGCGAACCGCGGCCTGCACTAGTTTTAGGTCCGCAATGAGGGCGCGCGCGCCGGCATGCTTATTACGATATTGGATTAGTGTGACTCCGCCTCGAACCGCGGCTGCTGCAACCGCAGCCGGGTCGTGATGTGTACACTGCGCCGGATCGACAATCAGGTATAAGCACGGGTCGATTTTCGGGACATTCATGGGTCCACCGGCGATTGTGACAGTGTGCTCGGGTCCAGCGAATGCAGTTCATCAAGAAACTGCACCGCGAGGCTTCCGGGTCCCGCCGCGTGGGGCCGCGCACGCGTTGCGGCGCTAGTCACAATCAGTAATGCGCTGGCTGCCGCGATTGCGGCATCGGATTGCACCGCCACACAGGCCGCCACGACGGCACTTACGGCGCAACCGATACCGGTAATTTTGGTTAGCATCGGTTCGTCGTGGCCGATGCGCCAGCAATCCGTCGTGCTCGTTAGCACGTCGTTCGCACCGGTCTGTGCGATGACCGCCCCGCTTTGGTTCGCCAGTGCGGCTGCGCCACCCTCCGAGAGTGCGGTGACTTCCGCTGCATTGCCTCGGATAACGGCTGGCGCCCGCCCGCACAATTCAAGTGCATAATCGCGCCGTTCGGGGGAAACTTCCACCAGCACCGGGTCTAGCACCCACGGTCGTGTGTGCTCCAGCGCGGTTTGCACCGCGACGTCGATCGCGGCGCGGCGTTCGCCATCCATCATTCCGAGATTGATGCACAATGCGTCGGCTGCCATGACAAAGGCGCCGACATCGCTCGGCGCGGCCGACATCGTTGGCGTGGCGCCGAGCGCGAGCAGCACGTTCGCGGTCAGGTTCATCGCAACGGGGTTGGTGATGCAGTGAACGCGGGGCGCGGTGCGCCGTACCGCCGCCAATGTCTTAGCGGCGTCGCGCCATGCGGTGGTGCGAATCTGAGTCGTAAGGCGTATTGGTGTCATCTCAATTCCCTACGCCGGCATTACCCGGATCAGGTGCTACGGGACTGCGCGATGCGCATCTCAGCCTTACGGCGCCCCGTCAAGATGTAAATGGAAGCGTGGAATTATACTCTAGCCCGGATAATTCATGAAGGGTTCGGATTCCAAGGGAAATTGGGCGTAGGGCGGTTAGAGGCGAAGCCGAAAACCGCCGATCGGTTGAATCCGAACAGGACAAACTGTGCGCAGGCCCCGTACCCTAAAATACGTCTAACCGCTTCAAATTTCGAGCAGATTTCTGGCACATGGTCCGCCTTGGTGAGATATCCGGGCTAACAGTATACCGCGTCAGTTTGTGTCGACGGATTCACACTGGTGTTGTTGTTTCATTGTGTACAGCTTGGCATCGGCCGCTTCCAGGACGTCTTGCATCGTTTGCGGTGGCCGCCAGGTTTCGATACCGACCGAAAAATCAATGACGCCGTCGAGTTGTTCGGTGATGCGTCCGACGATATGAGTAGCCTCGGCATCGCCGCACTTCAGCAGTAATAACGCGAATTCATCGCCACCCCACCGTGCCGCGACATCGCCTTTACGGGTAACCCGTTGCAGTGCGCCGGCGACTTGTTGCAGCATATGATCGCCAGCGATGTGACCATGCGAATCGTTGATGCGTTTAAAGTTATCGAGATCCAACAGCACGATCGAAAAAGGGTTGAGATTGCGGGGCGCGTTCAACACCTCGTGCCGTAGTAGTGCTTCCCAAGCCCGGCGATTCGTCAAGCCGGTCAAGGCGTCCTCGGCGGCCAAACGGCCTATTCGTTGTACTAGCAGATTAGTCATGATGCCCGCGGTTAGTCCACTACCGACCATGATCGCAACCGCCGCCAGCCAGCTTTCAACGCCAATATGCAGCAGCGCCAGCGCATAGCCAGCGGCACCTAACAGGACGATAGCGACAGCAATAGGAACGGTAAAAAAGTGAAAGCAATACACGGCAATTACGACGTAAAAGATGGCGACTGACGCATAAGAGCCCAAGGTACTGATTGCCACCCCTATCGAGACCAGTAACAATGCGAATACACTCTGCAAGACGAGAACCCAGACCGGTATCTGGCGATCCGCCGAGCGCAGCAGCGACGTCATCAGTAGGGCCGACAATACCAGCGCGATCGCGAACAACCGCGCTGGCATTGGCCACGCAGATAACGCCAGTCCCGCCAGCGCAGAATACGATACCCCCAGATAACATACCGCACTCACCCGAATCATCTCGCGGCAGGATTCATCGAGATCGGCCCGGCGCTCGCGCTGTAACGCGCGAATCCAAAGTTCATCGCCGGTGATACGTGTCCACATCATTTCGGAGCGATCGTTATTATTGATCAAATGTTGTTTTCTTTCAGAATTGCGGCAGGATGATGCGTTAGCTCTCAACCATTATGGCGCAGTACCCCATGACGACAATGGCGTCAATCGCGATTCCCTACACAATGCCGTTGGCCCGTGTTGCTGTAATGTTGGCGGCGGACTTGTGCCTGGCACTCTGGATCTCGATTTTCCGTTGATGGCGACACCGCTGTTGGCGTTGTGGGTCGATGTACAGACCGCGATTTTGGTGACATTGTTACTGACCGTTGCGGTAAATATTGTTAGCCTACTGCGCGGCGGCAATTGGCACGAGAGCATTGGTCGTTATTGGCCGCTTGCTGCTTTCGCGGTTCTCGCTAGCATG
>JAOTWM010000018.1 GCA_029862885.1 Gammaproteobacteria bacterium | reverse complement strand
GAAAGAGGTTATCGGTACTTTGCAGAGAGTTTGTCAGGATCCGCACTCGCACGCCGCGGGAATGGGCCCGAGCCAGGCCCTTCCTTAACGCCCGGGAAGGCACGAGGTAGGGAGATTCAATGAGAATGGAAGATTCGGCGGCGTCCATTAGGCCGAGCAAGGCGTGCCCCACGCCCCGCCCCCGACCCTTGTGGCCGACAGGATCGTGGAGAAAGTCCACCGCTCCCACGTCGGTCCGTCGCCGCGGCGCTGCTGCCCTTTCTCGGACAGACTGGATCCGCTCTTCAAGCCACTGTTGGTAGCCGTCTAGGAGCTCGCTGGCCCGGCGGAGCCGGTCCGGCGGCACGTGGGCTTTACTCCGACGAACTTGGTCGCTGTCCCACAGCGTCATGAAATAGGCTCTTGCGTGCGCCGCGGACTCGCCCCTGACCAAAATGTCCAGGTCGATATAGTTGCGCCGCCCGAGTTGCCGTCCCAAATCGAAGTACGGGCTCTCGATATTGCGGCCGCCCGCCACCATCGATTCGCCGTCGACCACCAGCAGCTTGTCGTGCAGCCGCCGAGTGATCCACCAGGGTTTCCAAAGCCGGAACGGGTGGTAGCGCCGGATCTCGATACCTTCCTCGAGAAGGTGCGCCTCCACCCCACGGGGCATCTTGTTCCACTGCGCGTCCACCAGCAACCGTACGGTGAGTCCCCGCCTCGCGGCCTGGCGCAGCAGGCTGAGCGCGGTGAGGGAGAACGGATCGCGGCCGACGATGAAGTACTCGGCGTTGATCTCGCTCCGCGCTTCGAGAACCAAGCGGACTCTCTCCTCCGCCGCCTCCTGGGGTGTGGGGAGAAGGCGCACTTCGTCGGCTGCCGCCGGCGGTGGGGGCACGAGAAGGAGGAACATCACCGCCGCGCCAGCCAACCTCATTACGGTCGCACGTGCAGCAAGCGATTCCCAGGTGCGTCTCGTCAATCCACGAGCTCCGATCGAATCGCCTCTCGCACGTTACCGAACAACACGCCCAGATCTCGATGTGTGATCATCGTTTCTCTTCAAGGTAACGATGAGCCGAAAACGTCTCCTATGCAATCCGACAGCTGTGTCCAATTTTCACGGACGGCCTAGAAACCAAGTGGAGTTTTTCACTTCGGTATACATTAATTCGTATTTCTTTAAAGCAAAAGAACCGCTTAACAATAATCCTTGTATAAACAAGAATGCCTGCACGGTAAAGCGCTGCTAATTGCGGCATCGACATTACCATGAGCTTAATTATAGTTATTTTGCAGACACAGCCGCTAATATGCTTGACCGTGCATTCCGACAGCCGATCATCGGTACAGACGCTAGTCTTGATTTGTCGACCGAGCTATATGACTCCAGAATTCCCCCAGAAGCGACGCTCAGCGTAACTTTCTCCCGCCGAATACCGGATAATGCAGGCGGTTTGGTAGTGAGCTCCTACGTTGAACCGGATCACTTTGTACTAAGTTTTACAATAAGGGCATTGGAAGGGCATCGTACCCGATGAACAAATCACAAGTAACGCAAGCACTACAACAAAGTATACAGTCTGGTTTTTCTATATTTCAAGAAACTATAATGCTTAGATAACGAATACAGGCGACAATGATTCTTATGAGCGAGTGGTATTCTTAGACGCCTAATTCGTAGTGGGCACCCTCGCGGCGATCCCGATTTCGCGTCGAATCTTTTAGTCCGGATAGTTCATTACGGGTTCGTGTAATCGCATTCGCGCGGCGCATGCCAAACGACTCCGTTAACACTATTTACCCCCGAAGTGCGGCCAGCGAGCAACAATGATTCGCCTAACTGCACGCCAACGAGCGATCGAAACAAACCTAAGCCCATCGACTCGTAGTCCGACAGAGTCTGCTGTATCAACGACGTACCTTCCTCGATGCGACTCGACAGCCCGTACACGTGGCCTAAGAATCCCATGATGAACGGCGACAAATACCTGAGCTTCCACTCCGCGCGACAGAACGGTTGATCCTACGAGGTCACACAAAATTACGGTGAGTTGTCGCCGCTCGGCTTCGTGCCGAGAGTGCTTGGATACGGGCTCGGGCGTAGCGGCGTGATATCATTCTCGTCCGGACTTGCGAATGCCGCCAAGAGGATGCGTCGGTGACCGAGCGAAATCCCTAGCTCTTTTAGGTCTTCGTCGCTTAACTACGCAAGTGCCCGAAAGCCAACATCATTGGCCCAAAACATGTCCGCATATTGGACCAATCCCAATTCCTCGAGCCAATGCTTTAATTGTTTGTCCTCGGTCATCTCCATCGCCCGCGGTCAACTCATAATGAAACACAAATTCGCCGTATATATTAATGTTTTCTGCCGATCATCCATTCCGATTTTCAACTAAATCTGAACTCAAACCCACCGAAACACCACGATACCGTAAGCAATGGCGAACCCCAATGGAATCCACAACGGGGTCCCGAAGAATCCCAACCAGGCGAGAAAGATAAAGGCGCTACCGAGCAGGGATATGAACAACCGATCCCCACGCGTGGTGTCGATCCCGAGCACACCGCGGCGCGGTGACCCACCGGGAACGAGCCGCTCCCAAACCGCCATTGCCACCAGACAGATCGCAATAAATATGAAAAATGCGGCAGTCGGACCGGTCCACGCCATCCACGATAAGCTCATAACATCGCCTCTTTAGACACGACCCAGCGCGAATCCCTTGGCAATATAGTGACGGACGAAATAAATCACGAACGCGCCAGGAATTATCGTCAACGCACCGGCCGCGGCCAGCAAGCCCAACTCATAACCCGCCGTGCTGGCGGTTCGTGTCATGGTTGCAGCAATCGGTTTAGCGGCAACAGAAGTCAACGTTTTTGCGAGCAGCAGTTCGACCCACGAATACATAAAACAGAAAAACGCGGCGACACCGATCCCGGCCGCGATCGTGGGCACAAAAATCCTCAAAAAGAAACGCCAGAACGAGTAGCCGTCGAGATAAGCCGTTTCATCAAGCTCTTTGGGTACCCCGGACATAAATCCTTCGAGGATCCACACTGCCAACGGGATATTAAATAAACAGTGAGCCAATGCCACAGCAAGATGAGTATCAAACAAACCGATTGCCGAGTACAGTTGGAAGAACGGTAGCGCGAATACCGCTGGTGGGGCCATGCGGTTGGTTAATAACCAGAAAAATAAATGTTTATCGCCGAGAAACCGGTATCGCGAGAAGGCATAAGCGGCGGGCAACGCCACCGAGACGGATATTACGGTATTAATCACCACATACGTGATCGAGTTGAGATAGCCGTTGTACCAGGTCGGGTCAGTAAAAATCTTAGCGTAGTTGCTCAACGTGAACTCTTGTGGCCAAAGCGAGAACGTGCCGAGGATCTCGTTGGTGGTTTTGAACGACATGTTCAGCAACCAATATATCGGCAGCATCAGAAACACGATGTATAGCGCTGGAACCGCCCATTTATAGGCTTTCATTTCACTGGCTCTCGTTGCGCATCGTCAACGTGTAGAAGATCCAGCACACCAATAAGACCACCAGGAAATAAATCAGCGACATCGCCGCTGCTGGGCCTAGATCGAATTGACCCAAAGCGATCTTCACAAGATCGATAGACAGAAATGTCGTGGTATTGCCGGGGCCGCCGCCCGTCAATACAAACGGCTCCGTATAGATCATGAAACTATCCATAAATCGCAGCAGGATAGCGATAGTGAGTACGCGTTTCATTTTCGGTAGCTGAATATAGCGAAACACCGCCCATGCACTCGCGCCATCGATTTTTGCCGCTTGATAGTACGCATCCGGAATCGAACACAGGCCAGCATACGCCAGCAATACCACGAGCGATGTCCAATGCCAAACGTCCATGAGCACGGTGGTAAGCCATGCCGCCACCGGCTGCTGGGTAAAATTGTAGTCAATACCCATACCGTTAATCATGCGACCCAGTAGGCCTATATCCGGCAACGCAAAAATATTCCACATTGCGCCAACCACATTCCACGGAATTAACAGCGGTAACGCCATCAACACCAGGCATACAGAAACCCAAGGGCCCTTGCGGGGCATGGACAGCGCCACAGCGATACCGAGCGGCACTTCGATGGCGAGAATCATGCCGGTAAACGCAAGTTGGCGCAGAAACGATTCGTGAAACCGGTCCGAGTTCAATACCTGCTCGAACCATTTCAGCCCTTCCCAAAAGAACACGTTGTCACCGAACGTCTCCTGCACTGAGTAATTGACCACCGTCATCAACGGAATCAACGCGTTAAACGCGACCAGCACCAGCACCGGCAGCACAAACCACCACGCTCTCGGGTTCGCTGTCCTATCGTTCACCGTTACTGCTCATGATCGACTACCCATTTGTCCACATACAGCCGCGTATAGTCAGGATTGAAAGCGATTCGTGGGTTTTCCGAAGGAATTTCTTGATCTTCATCGACGACAAGCTTGATGGTGTAGCCGTCACGATGCGTCTCAACGATTTGGACTCGTCCGAGATCGTCCACCTTAACGATTTCGACGGCGATGCCTCCGGTGTCGAAACGCACGAACTCGGGACGTACTCCAATCTCGAGTCGTCCATCGATCGAGTTCGATGCTGGTGGTGTGGCGGTTGTTACGACGGCATCGGCAAATATCACCGATCCATCGTGAACCTCGCACGGCAACACATTCATTCCCGGTGAGCCGATAAAGTGCCCGACAAAGGTATGCCGCGGATGCTCAAACAATTCTACCGGCGAGCCAACCTGCACTACAGCACCGTCGTGCATGACCACCACACTATCGGCGAACGTGAGAGCCTCGGTCTGATCATGGGTCACATAGATCATCGTGGCACCGACATGCTGGTGCAGCTCTTTGAGTTTCGAACGCAGCAACCATTTAAGATGCGGATCGATGACGGTAAGCGGTTCGTCAAACATAATTACATTCACGTCTTCCCGCACCAACCCGCGACCCAGTGAAATCTTCTGTTTGCCATCGGCGGTAAGACCCGACGCCCTCCGTTTTAATGAACTCTCGAGGTCCAGCATTTTGGCGATCGTTTGCACTCGCGATGCAATTTTATCCTCGGCTACGCCTCGGTTGCGTAACGGAAATGCAAGGTTGTCATACACCGTCATGGTGTCGTAAACCACCGGGAACTGAAACACCTGGGCGATATGTCGTTCGATAGTAGGTGTATCCGTAACATCAATATCGTCAAACAGCACTCGCCCTTCTGTCGGCACCAGCAATCCCGAGATGATATTGAGCAGCGTCGTTTTGCCACACCCGGACGGACCCAGTAACGCATAGGCTCCACCGTTCTCCCACACGGCATCAACCTCCTTAAGCGCCCAGTCATCCGCACTCGTGGTCCGCGTCATGTAGCTATGCTTAAGGTTTTGTAGCGCAATCTTAGCCATTTGCGTGTTGTAGACGGCCCATCGTCATTCAGGCCAAAAGCCGCTCACCGTTAATATCGAAGTAAAAACAGCGCTCCACGTTCACACCCAATTCAACAACATCCCCTACTCGATACGGATGGACGCCACGGGATTCCGACACCCAACTGTTACCTTCAACATCGACATGAATAATGCTCTGTGATCCGCTTATTTCCGCAATCTGCACGATCCCGTTCACTTTTACCGCGTTTTCGGTTGTACCGCCGACGAGTAAGTGGTGTGGGCGAACACCGATTACGTAGCGCGCATCCGGTAAACGAGCATACGGCGGCGGTACGGGCCAGTTCACTGCCTCAGTCAAGTAAAAAACATCACCCTTTTTATCGATAGCCGCTGTATTGATCGGCGGATCGGAAAATACCCCGGCACTCAACAGTGAATTTGGCTGACGGTAGCTCTCTGCGGTAGGGCCGTACTGGGTAACTCTGCCCTCGTGTAGAGTCGCGGTTTTCCCACCAAGCATCAACGCTTCCAGGGGCTCGCTCGTCGCGTAGACCACGGTCGCCCCAGTGTCCGCAAACAATTTCGGTAACTCGTCTCGAAATTCCTCACGAAGTTTATAATCCAGATTGGCTAATGGCTCATCCAGCAACACCAGCCCGGCGTCTTTTATCAATGCGCGCGCCAGCGCGGCGCGCTGTTGCTGCCCGCCGGATAGTTCGCTAGGAAAGCGCTGCAACATCGGCGTCAGCTTGACAAGTTCGGCCATCTGTTCAACCCGTTGCTTGATCTCGCTCGGCGAAATACCGGAAACCCGTAGCGGCGACGCGATATTGTTGAACACCGTGAAGTTTGGATAGTTGATGAACTGCTGATACACCATTGCGACGCTGCGCTTTTGTACCGGCACGCCAGTGACGTTATTACCGTCAAACCAAATTTCACCGCTACTGGGTCGATCGAGCCCCGCCATCAAACGCATCAGCGTCGTCTTGCCCGACAACGTAGTACCCAGCAGAATATTGAAGCCGCCCTTTTCGACCGACAAATCGGTTTCGTAGATATAGGTCTCGGCCCCGACTCGCTTGGTGATTTTCTTAAGCTCAATACCCATCTTAAGGAACCTCTGCAAAAGTCATGACCGATCAATTTGGGTCCAAAATAATCAATCTCCGCGTTGCGAAATACAAGCAATAGCCGAGCTATTCCTTGCATTCCGCGCCTTGATCTTGATCATTCTGAATCCCAACTTGATTCGCCCGGACTTATGCAGAGGCTCCTTAAGCTCAAACTCTGCGGGGGGACGGTGAAACGCAAACCGGTTCAGCACGAAGACCGATTGCCTCGTGCCGAACCGGGCTTACTGATAGCCAACCGTTAGCTCAACCCTGTTGCCAGCGTTTCACGAGCTCGTCGTAATCGACGGTTTCTCCTTGCGGCTTCTCGTTGACTTTTGCCTTTGGTGAACCCGGCTGGTCAAGCCAGTACGATGGATCCTTTTCCTCGTTTAAGCGCGGCCCACACCCTCCGTAAGTGCCCGCTTTCTCGTCGGCGGACTGCATTCGGGCCATGGTGGTATCCATTTCCTCCGCCAATCGATCCATCGCTTGTTGCGGGGTGAACGCACCGGAATTCACGTCGCCGATCTGCTGCCACCAAATTTGTGCGAGCTTAGGATAGTCCGGCACGTTGATTCCGGTCGGAGACCAACGCACCCGGTCCGGTGAACGGTAAAACTCCACCAGCCCGCCCAACTTTGCGGCACGCTCGGTAAAGGACTCGTGGCGGATGTCGCTGTCCCGAATTGGCGTCAACCCGACATGGGTCTTTTTCAATGATACGGTTTTGGATACAACAAACTGCGCATACAACCATGCGGCCTTACGCCGATCGACCGGTGTAGATTTGAACAATGTCCATGAGCCCGCGTCCTGGTATCCGAGCTTCTGACCGTCTTCCCAATACGGGCCATGAGGGGACGGCGCCATCCGCCATAACGGATTGCCGTTGTCATCGACGGTATTATTCCCATCGCTTTTCGGCGCCACCATCGACGCCGTAAACGCCGTATACCAAAAGATCTGCTGCGCCACATTCCCCTGCGACAGCGCCGGCAAAGACTGGTAAAAATCATAGCTCGCGGCACCCGGAGGGGCATATTTGCGCAACCACTCGTCCCACTTGCGAATCGCATAAACGGCAGCTGGGCCGTTAGCGGCACCGCCACGCGATACCGAGGCACCGACCGGATTGCAACTGCCCGCTTCCATGCGAATTCCCCATTCATCCACCGGTATACCGTTCGGCAAGCCTTTGCTGCCGGCACCGGCCATGGACAGCCACGCATCCGTCATACGCCACCCCAAATCGGGTGCGCGTTTGCCGTAGTCCATATGACCGTACACCCGCACACCGTCGATTTCTTTTACATGTACGGAGAAAAACTCAGCAATATCTTCATAGGCCGACCAATTCACCGGCACGCCAAGATCGTAGCCGTAGCGCTCCTTGAACCGCTGCTTGAGCTCGGGACGCTGAAACCAGTCCTGGCGAAACCAGTAGAGATTAGCGAATTGCTGGTCCGGGAGCTGGTACAGTTTGCCGTCAGGACCAGTGGTAAACGACTTCCCCATAAAATCATCGACATCCAGCATGGGATCGGTCACATCCTTACCGTCACCGGCCATCCAGTCGGTCAGATTAACGGCAAGTTGCAAACGCGAGTGAGTTCCAATCAGGTCCGAATCGTTGATATAAGCGTCATACAGATTGCGCTTGGTCTGCATCTGCGTCTGCACCGCCTGAACCACTTCGCCCTCGCCCAACAACTGGTGATTCACCTTGATTCCGGTGATTTCCTCGAATGCCTTGGTGAGGACCTTCGATTCGTACTCATGGGTGGGTATGGTTTCCGATAACACATTGATTTCCATCCCCTGAAACGGTGCTGCCGCATTGACAAACCATTCCATCTCTTTCATCTGCTCGGATTTTGCAAGCGTCGACGGCTGAAACTCCTCGTCGATCCACTTCTCCGCCTCCTCCATTCCGGCTTGAGTCACCGGTGGAATGCACAACATTAGAGCTGCACTCACGGCCACATATTTGTATTTCACGGTGGTTTCCTCCTATTCCTTAGATTGAGTCACCCGCAAATTGGGTAATACAGGTGATGTGAATCCGATCGTAACAGCGATTGTGCATGCACACCAACTCACTGCCGCTAGAATAGCCGATCGCGCTGCCGTGGCGGGGGGAGAATCGCCGCGCCAGGGAAAGGCCTGGCGCGCGTCCGAATGCTCAAGTTTGCCGGCCTAGCGGCCGACGACGGCATCACTACCGATGATTCTCAATGCTGAACGTGTAACAGGGGGTCCATGCCGTCAAAAACCGGCTCCAGCACCACACCCAGAGCGTCACCAAATTTGCTGATCGCAATGTATTGTGTGATGACGAACACGGCTTCGACGATTTGTGGCTCACTAAAATGTTGGTGCAGTCGGTCCCATAATTCCCGCGACAAATGATTCGCGTCAACGCCAATTTGTACAGTCAAGTCCATCAGCGCCTTTTCGGCTTCGGTAAAATGCGGGCTGGTTTTGTACTTATCGCCCCCAATATCGGAAATCTTTGCTTCATCGATACCGAGGCGCTTACTCAATGTTTCATGCTGCACGACACAGTACTGACAATCGTTACGATGTGTGGCCTTTAAGATAAGAAGCTCTTTGGTTACCCAGTCGAGTTCCGGACCGTCTTTCAAAATAGCCATAACGAGATCGGTAAATACCGTGCCATATTCGGGTGTATGGCCAAACACTTTGAAAATATTCAACAGCATCTCAAAGCGATCTTCGGCTTTGTCGTAGAACGCATTGGTTTCGGCATTGGCCTGTTCTCTTTCGACATAAGAAACCGACATAATTTGCTCCTCCTAGTAATTAATTGATCTTAGTAAGTAAGCTAAGATGTGTATTTTCGTGTTAATACTACATGCTTTCTTTGTTCTGTAGCATTTGCACTAAAATAAAATATATCATGTGCTACAAGATTATTAAACCAGGCGGCGGTGGTGTCATCATCATGGCGACGAAGTCAGACGCATCGATCCAAGTTTCGCGGCGAGCCCCTGGGCGACCGCAGAATTTCGACACCGAAGATGTGCTGGGAAGGGCCCTTGAGGTGTTCTGGAAGCAAGGCTACGGGGCTACGACCACCCGCCAATTGGAATCTGCGTTGGAACTTAAGCAATCGAGTATCTACAACACTTTCGGCTCGAAACGCGGTTTGCTCGATGCCGCGCTCGATCGTTACGAGGCGCTGACCGAGGTAGAGTTATTGCGCCCGTTGGAGCAATCCAACGGAGGCCTGGCCGCGATAGAGTCGTTCTTTATTACGCTTCATCACTGGATAACCCACGAGGGCCGTCGCGGCTGCATGTTGATTAACATGATGGCGGAAGACGGCGGCAAAACTGAAGCGTTTACCGAGCGCACGCGTAACTATCGAAGTCGAGTTCGATCGGCATTCCATAAGACATTATCGCAGTCCAACGAAAAGGGAGAAATGACAGACGGAAATATAGACAGTCGATCCGACTTGCTCGTCAACCTCGTGCTTGGCCTCAACATCGCAGCACGAGGCGGGCTCGAAGAGGCGGAATTAAGCCAGCTACTTGATGCGGCGAGACAACAAATTCGAAGTTGGCGGTTGGTGCCTACTTGAATGTCCGCCTGTTGATTAATGGCGGGCGACAGTCAATCACAGACCGTAAATTCCACGCGGCATGCCGATAGCTATTAACCATTCGCCCACTGTACTGTTTCGGCTGACAGTCTCTTACCGCGCCGCTTTCGATCCGCGACCGGCAGAACGTCGTCCGCTGGCCAAAGACCGGATTCCAGAGCTCCCGCGTATTCATCCGGCAATCCGTTGTCCCGCATACTTTGCGCGGCGGTCCCATGGTCATAGGATAGCGCGTGATGCTCAACGCGAATACCACACGGTTCCGGCACGATGATGCTATACCAGACGCGCGGCGTACCGTCATTGGCCGGCATGCCGATCACACCGGCGTTATGCCATAGCCGGCCGTCTATAAACTCGGAAAACGGCACCCCCGAATGTCCGGCGATAATGGCATCCGCACCACTGAGATCCAGTTCTTCGCGTTTCGTGGCGCTCGGTGTGGACGGGAAAATAAATCGGTTAATCGACGCCGCACCGCCGTGAATAACTCGGAATTGGCGGCCCGCCATGCGGAATGCGATGGATCGAGGCAGTGACGACATCCATTGCTTTGCGCCCCCACTTAATCGCTCGCGCGCGTACCGATACCACTGCACTGACAAAAGATCGCACGAACTACCCTCGTCGTAGCCGCACCCGCAATCGTCGACATCGGCCGCCAGCGATTCTTCGCAGTTTCCCATTACTACGTGGATGCCGGAATTCCGAATTAGATCGACCGTCGCTTGCGGATCAGCGCAATAGGCAACGACGTCTCCCGTACAAATGACGCGGGCCGATGGAATACGTCGCAATCGAACTTCGTCTAACAGGCGGTGTGTCGCTTCATGGTTACTGTACGGACCGCCGAAAACCAAGCATTCGTTATGAATAACCCCAAGGTCCAAACATTGGCTCGCATCAGTCATTGTGCAACGCTTCGCGCACCCATTGTTGCAGCGAGTACGTGGAAATCTCGTTATCGATTCCACCGCGCGGATCCAGTATCAATGGGCCGGCTGTATAGCCGCGGTTGCCGAGACCGCGTTGTACCGACTCGACTACGCTTAGGTCTTCAGTAAATGTCGTATCGCGATCGATTTCGGCGATTTGCATCGTCGTTGCGTCCTCTCGGCCACCCGGCGTGAGCCAGCCGCGATATACCGTAGTCCGATCGACACCGTGGTAGCGCCACCAATAGGTATTCACGATACGGCCAGGGTACACCTGAATCGAAATATTCGGCCATAGGAAGAATACGCGATACTGGTCGGTGGACTCGTCGAACCCATAACACGCATTGTCCGCTGCCACGCCGTGACCAGTGTGGCGCAACGTGTAGGCTTGGGGCTGTATATCGATACTTTCGGGGGCGATCACGCCGTGGGTCAATGCACGATGCACGTGGCGGCAATGGTAACATTCGTTGTAGTTCTCCAACGCGACTTTCCAATTACACCGCTCGTCCAACGAGTGCTCCCAGACCGGCGCATAGTTATCGATGTCCGGCACCGCCTTGTGCAAACCGTCCGCCGCGTCGCCGAACCAGTGCTCCATCGGCTCCGCCTCGGCGTCCAGATTGACGAATACAAACCCGCAAAACACTTCGACCCGTACTCCACTCAGGCAAATCTTCCCGGCGTCGAAACCCGGTGAGTTATCGCTATTGCGGGCGTACTCTAGCTGCCCATTCAATCCGTAGCGCCACGCATGATACGGACAAACGATATTGTTCCTGTTGCCCGTGCCCTCCAGCAGCGCATGGCCACGATGTCGGCATACATTATAAAAACACTGTAACCGCTGCTCACGATCCCGCACTATGAACAGACTTTGATCTGCGATATCGAACACAAAATAATCGCCCGCATTTGCGACTTGCGATCGGTGGCAAACGTACTGCCAGGTGCGAAAAAAAATTCTCTGCTTTTCTTGTTCGTAGATGCCGGGATCGGTGTAGTAATGCGGCGCCAAACCGATTACTGGCTCATCAGAATCCGAAGCAATTGAATTCGATTTAGTCATTGCCGATATCGCTCATCGCTGTAATACACACCCAGATCATGCCGCCGCTGGTGAAATCGTTCGATATTCTCGATAACGTGATCGTCGGCATCGGCAATAACGAATGCCATTAACGTCTCCAGCAATGCGGCTGCCGCCACAGTGGAAGTAAAAAATTGAGGTGTTTCCGTGGGAGTGGCGAACACCTGATCGGCCTGCAGTGCCAAAGGCGAAGCATTGCTGTCGGTAATGCCGATGACGTAGGCGCCTTGTTGCTTTGCCGAACCGACCGCGTCGATCACCTCGGTCCGGCACGGTGTAAATGTCATCGCCAACAAAACGTCATCGGGCCCCGCGCGGGCGACGTCGTCGATCGGCATGCTGCCGTCGCGAGGTACCGCAACAACCGTATTCAATGCCATGCGCGCAAGATACGCAAAATTGTGTGCAAGCGCATAAGAAATCCCAACACCCAATACGAATGTTTGCCGAGCGGCGACGATGCGATCTGCGGCGAGTTTGAGCTCGTCGGCCGTGCTATTCGAAAACAATACCTCGACATTTTGTATCGTACTTTCGGCCATCTCTTTAAACAGCCCCGCATGACGGCCGCCGCGTGCGAGCGACTGCAACCAACGGGCGCGATCCGGAAACGCCAACGAACCCGCTTTCAAGCGCTCGCGAAACGGTTCGCGAAAATCTTCGAAGCCTCCGTATCCGAGCGCCCGGGCCATTCGCACCAATGTGTTGGGTTTCACATCGGCGGCCGCGGCAATTTGGCGTACCGATTGAAAACCCACATCGTCACTATGGTCCAATACGTAGCGTGCGGCTTTTTTCAGCTCGGGGCTCAACGTCGAAAGTCGGGCCCGCAACCGATCGAGTAGGCGATTATCGATCATTAATGGTACATCCGTACAAATTGAAATTGACAATAGTACAAACGTACCATTACGATGTCCAGCCTTATGTCATAAGGCCACATCCAACGTCCATGGTTCCGAATCAAGCGCGGGTCGTCATTATCGGCGGCGGCATCATGGGCGTAAGCCTGCTCTATCATCTCGCGAAAGAAGGCTGGGCCGATTGCGTGCTGTTGGAGAAGGCCGAACTCACTTCCGGCTCAACCTGGCATGCGGCCGGCCAAATTACCCATTCCACGTCCAGCTACACGCTGGGGAAAATAGCCGGATACGGCATCTCGCTATACCGCCAACTGGAAGCGGAAACCGGCCAGTCGGTGAGCTTTCATGACTGTGGCTCGTTGCGCCTGGCCTATACCGCGGACGAACTCGACTGGTTGCGGTACACGATGAGTGTTGGTGCCGCGCTAGGACACCCGATGCGCATCATCGGTGTCGATGAAATTCGCCGACTGCATCCATTTTATAATCTTGACGGGGTGCGGGCTGCCCTGCATACGCCGGACGACGGCCACGTCAACCCGGCCGGGGCCACGCTCGCACTCGCGAAGGGCGCACAGCAAATGGAGGCCACTACTATACGCCGGTGCCTTGCTACCGACATTTCCCCGCGCGCGAACGGTGCGTGGTGTGTACATACTGAGCACGGCCATATCGATTGCGAGATCGTTGTCAATGCCGGAGGCAACTACGCCCGGCAAATAGGACAATGGGTCGGGCTGAATCTACCGATCACCTGCATGACCCATCATTACCTGGTCACCGACACTGTCCCCGAATTCAAGAATCTAGACCGCGAGTTGCCGGTGGTGCGCGACGACCGCATGGTATCCGGCTACATACGTATGGAACAGCGCTCCGGGTTGATTGGAATTTACGAAAAAGCCAACCCCAATACAGTATGGCTCGATGGCACACCCTGGGATGCCGAGAACGAATTATTCGAAGCCGATTACGAACGCATTATGCCGTGGCTCGAGAGCGCCATGCGGCGCATGCCGGTGCTCGCGGAACTCGGCATCAAACGCGAAATCCACGGCGCCATCACCCACCCACCGGACGGCAACATGTTGCTGGGGCCGGCACCCGGTCTGCCGAACTTCTGGTGTTGCTGCGGTTCCCAGATCGGCATCGCGTGGGGACCGGGGGCCGGCAAATACCTTGCGCAGTGGATGGTGCACGGTGCGGCTGACATCAATATGCGTGAATTCGACCCGCGCCGCTATGGCGCATTTGCGGATACTGATTATGCAATTACCAAGGCTAAAGAAGATTATTTACTGCGTCATGAGATTCCGTTTCCCGGATTAAACCGCACCGACGGACGACCCGTGAAAACGAGCCCGATCTATCAACACCTGAAACAATCGGGCGCAGTGTTCGAAGAAATTTTTGGATGGGAGCGAGCTCGTTGGTTCGCGCGCGGCGATATTCCGCAGCAAGATGACTACTCTTTTCGCCGCGCCGCATGGCACCACGCAGTCGCCACCGAAGTCGATGCGGTGCAGCACCGCGCCGGACTCATGGACTTGTCATCTTTTGCGAAAATCGATGTCTACGGCACCGATGCCGAGGATTTCGTGAACCGAGTGATTGCCAATACCGCACCCAAATCGCCCGGGCGTATAGTACTCGCGCATATACTCAACGAGCGTGGCACGATCGAGTCGGAAACCACAGTAGTGCGTATCGATGAGCAGCGCTTCTATTTTGTGTTTGCGGCATTTCATGAACTCCGCGTTTTCGAGTGGCTGAACCGGTATCGGCGTGATAGCGAGCGCATCAGTATCGACAATGTTTCCACGCAATTTGGAGTGCTCGCCTTACAGGGTCCACGGGCACGGGACATTTTGTCCGAGACCACCGCAACACCGCTCGACAACGCGGCATTCCCCTGGTTGCGCGCGCAATCGATCGAGGTCGCGGGCGTTCCGACCCGCGCATTACGATTGTCGTATTCAGGCGAATTGGGCTGGGAGTTGCATATGCCGATATCGGAGTTGGCAACCGTCTACAATGCTTTAAGGTCAGCGGGCGAACCGTATGGCGTCGAGAACTACGGGTCATTTGCGATGAATTCGATGCGTCTGGAGAAAATGTTCAAGGCTGCGAGCGAACTCACCACCGAAGTTACTTTACCCGAAGCCGGCGTGATGCGCTTCGCCAAAACCGGCAAATCGGAATTTATCGGCAGGGAGCCCACCCTGGCGAGCTCAAAGGGTATGATACCCTGGGTTTGCGCTTATCTGCGCGTCGAGTGCGAAGACGCCGATTGTCACGGTTCCGAAGCGGTGTTCGCAAATGGCCAATGCATCGGTGCCGTATCGTCTGGTGGCTTTGGTCATCGCACTCAACAATCGCTGGCATTTGCTTATATCAAGCCGGAATATGCCCGGCCAGACGCCGAACTCGAGGTGATGGTTTTGGGCGAGCGCCGGCCGGCGCAAGTGCTGGCGGAAGCGGTGTATGACGCCGATAATCGACGACCTCGTATGTAGATTGAATCCTCGATTACTCGCTATGACCAACAACAAATCCGAAAATTCAGCACCCCGGGTTGACTACTACACATCCGCTGAGGCGACGATACCGGGCGCCGGGCTAGGCGGATATTCGTTGCCGAACGACGTGCGCTTCGTCATCGAGCGAGCGTACGGTGGGCGATTGTGCGCCACCGACGGACGCGAGTTTGTCGATTACGTGTGCGGCGCCGGTGCTACCATTATCGGCCACGACCACCCCGACGTAATATCCGCCGTCCAGCGGCAGGTGGCACGCGGCATGCACTTCTTTGGGACATTAAACAGCGCCGCGGTGGAGTTGGCCGAGATATTGGTGGACACCATCCCCTGCGCGGAACGTATCGTATACGCGAGCACCGGGTCCGAGGCCACCGCGTACGCGCTACGCATCGCCCGCGCGTTTACCGGGCGCGACAAAGTACTGAAATTCGAAGGTGCCTATCACGGCAATCACGATTACGCGGCGTTCAGCCAGTTTCCGACCCATCCGGCGAACTACCCGAACGCGAGTCCCGATTCTGGCGGCGTCCCAGCCGCGCTCAGCGACACGATGTTGGTGGCACCGTATAACGATTTAGAGATCGCCGAAAGTATTATTGCCGAGCACCACAAAGACATGGCGGCTATCATCGTGGAACCGGCGCAGCGAATTATCTTTCCGAAACCCGGATTCCTCGAAGGTTTAAGGCAAGCTGCCGACCGCTACGGCGTGGTGTTGATCTTCGATGAAGTCGTTACCGGCTTCCGGCTCGCGTTGGGCGGCGCCCAAGAATATTTCGGCGTGACGCCGGACCTCGCGGCCTACGGAAAAATCGTCGGCGGTGGTGGACCCTTATCTTGCATTGGCGGGCGTGCCGATATCCTCGACAGCGCGAATCCCAACCGAAAAGGCAGCGCCGACTACGCGTACATCAACGGCACATTGCACGGCAACCCGGTCGCGGCCGTGGCCGGCATGGCAACACTAAAAGTGTTGATGGAGCCGGATTTCTATTCACGCTTCAACACGCAGTGCGACAAGTCACGCGCCGCATTGCAGACGGTGCTCGGTCGCCATCGCATTGCGGCAAAGGTAGCGGGACAATCTTCGTTCTGGCAGTTTTTATTTTCCGATAGCGAGCCGGCCAATCAGATGGACGTACTGGCCGCCGATCCGGACTCTTCGAAACGACTCGATATGGAAATACTGAAACGCAACATCTACGTATTGCCCAATGTCCGGCGGTTCTTCTCCGCTGCGCACACCGACCGGGATCTTGCCCAGACCGTCGACGCACTGGATGCCGCATGCGCCGCCTTGTGACACGATGTAACGGATAGTAGTGTCTAATTTATATCGAGCCTTTACGCCGCGCAGCCACAACTTGCCGACAGCACCCGATATTGAATTGCCGCGGCTGCGTGCGTATCGCCTTGAACGAATACGCACGGCCATGCAGGCGCAGGAGATATCGTTATGCGTCTTGGTCAATCCAGTCAGTCTGCGTTATGGCGTGGCTACGCGTTATTCCAGTCCCACATACCGTCCTACTATTTATTTTTACCTGCGGAAGGACCGATTGTTCTACACGGCACCAGTGCCAAACCCGACGCCGTGGATGAGGTGCGCCCAGCGCGCGGCTTGAACACGTTCGATGCGGGTTTGAACCTCGACATAGAGGCGCGCGATTTCGCGGGTGAAGTACGAGACTTTTTACAGGAAATATCGGCCGACAGTCAGCGCGTTGCATGCGAGCGCCTGAGTCCGAGCGCGATTAATGCGCTGGGGGCATTGGTGTTGAAGCCGTCGATGCCGACGGTTTGATGGAATCGGCCCGATACATCAAGTCGGCTGACGAAATCACGTGTATGCGGTTCTCTGTGGAAGTCGCCGAACTTGGCATGCAGCGCATGCGCGATATGCTGGCACCCGGAATTAGCGAAAACGAACTGTGGTCGATTCTGCACCAAACCAACATTGCCTACGACGGCGACTGGATCGACGGCCGGATGCTGGCTTCTGGCCCGCGCACCAATCCTTGGCTACAGGAAGCCAGTGGCAGAATAATCGAGGACGGGGACCTCGTCGCCCTCGATACCGATATGATCGGACCCAATGGCTACTGTGCAGATATCTCGCGCACGTTCATTTGCGGAACCGAGAAACCGAGCGCTGAACAGAAAGACATTTATCAACGTGCCTATACAGAAATTCAACACAACATCGATCTGCTGCAGCCCGGTCTGACTTTCAAGGAATTCAGCGAACGGGCCTACCGGCAAGACGATGAATTCATTCCGCGACGCTACCCCTGTGTCGCCCACGGTGTTGGAATGAGCGATGAGTACCCGAAAATATATTACCAAGCCGATTGGGAACAGTTCGGCTACGACGGGGTGATAGAACCGAATACGGTCATGTGTGTCGAGAGCTACGTCGGCTCCATTCACGGGTCGGTAGGGGTAAAACTCGAAGAAATGGTGTACATCACTTCGAACGGGTGCGAAGTCCTAAGTCATTACCCTTTTGAAGAGGTGCTGTTGCACGGATAACGACAAAATGATTATCACCGGGATTCGTGTTTATCAACTGGATCTACCCCTGACCAAACCATATTGGTTGTCCGGCGGCCGTTTGAAATTCGAATCTCTGGATTCCACGATCGTGCGCATCGACACCGATGCCGGCATCACCGGCTGGGGCGAGGGATGCCCCTGGGGCGATACCTATCTGCCCGCATTCGGCAAGGGCATTCGGGCCGTGCTGGCCCTGCTGGCACCGCAACGCCGGAGGAGATGCTCAACACCATCAAAGTCTACCGTGCCACGGGATATTGCGTGCATTCCGCCAAGGTGGGTGCCGATGTCACTCTCGATATCGAACGCATCAAATTTCCACACGCCAACCGCGCCGCCGATGAGACCGTCTTCTTCGATGTCAACCGCGCATGGTTACCGAACGAAACCATTGCCATAATGAACGCCGTTCGCGAGTTACCGATTTGGCACGAGCAGCCGTGCGAAACGCTTGATGAATGGAAACACGTTTGCAACCGGACCATCCATCCGATTTGTATCGATGAAGGCCCACGACTACTCTGATTTGTTGCGGATACACCGGGATTACATCGCCGAAATCGTCAACATCAAGATCAATCGGGCCGGAGGCTTTTCCAAAGCAAAGCGAATTCGCGACTTTTGTCTGCAAACCGGCTTAGCGATGTTGGTAATGGAAACCGGTGGCACGGTTTTGGCCGATACTGCCGCCGTTCACCTTGCTCAATCGATTCCGGCTGAGCGAATGCTCGGCACGTGGTTATGCCACGAACTGTTAAGGCACGATATGGTCCGCGGGGCGGGCGCGTGCAATCATCAAGGTCACACCGCCGCACCAGAGGTTCCGGGTATTAGCGTATCGCCGGATTACGTCTCGCAGGGCGATTCCGTAGCGGTATACGAATGACCCGCGGCATCGGATATTCGGTCATTACCCGAGGCGGGTGAAACACCTGTCAAGGCTGGTGGCGAAAAATTCCACGTCGTCAAGACTAATACACAACGGCGGAACCATGCGTAGCACGCTACGATAGGGTCCTGACTTGCTGAGCACGAGGCCTTCTTCGCGCGACAACTCAAACACGCGGGCGGTTTCCTCGGTAGCGGGTAGTTTGGTGTTGCGATCTTTGACCAATTCAATGGCCAGCATAAGTCCGCGGCCACGCACATCGCCAATTACATCGTACTTGTGACGCACTTCTTGTAACACTTCCAACATTCGCGCACCGACTACTCGCGCGTTTTCCTGTAAGTGTTCTTCGGCAATTACCTGCAACACCGCACGACCGGCAGCGCACGCAGTGGGGTTGGCGCCATAGGTATTAAAATAGAATTTGTGGGCCAACGCTTCGGCCACCTCGCGCTTCGCCACTACCGCCGCCAATGGGATTCCATTCCCAATCCCCTTGGCCATGATTACAATGTCCGGCACGACGTCGTGGCCGGCAAATGCCCAGAAATCCGACCCGGTTCGGCCAAAACCGGATTGCACCTCGTCGATGACACACACTCCACCCGCCGCACGCACCCGCTCGAACGCGCCCGCGATGTAACCGGGCAACATTGGCACGATACCGCCGTAGCCTTGTATCGGTTCGATAATCATCCCGGCTAGTTTGCCTGTGGTTGAGCAACTAACCGTGCGCTCTATCTCCTCCAAATAGGGCTGCACTGAATCTCCATATACCCCACGATAGGCATCGGGATTGGCGACGTGCTGTATGCCACCAAGCAGCGGCACATTATGCCGAAAGCCACTGATGCCGGTCAGCGATTGTGCGCCGAACGTAGCGCCATGATAACCGCCGCGCAGTGCGAGAAAATCGATGTTGCGCGTAAAGCTTCTCGCCATGAGCAACGCCAAATCGGCGGCTTCGGCGCCGCTATTCATAAAATGCACGACCCAGTCGTGACCCGCCGGCATCGTTGCCACCAACTCTTCGGCAAAATGCGCGGGCACGGGATGATAAAACATCGTCGTACAGTGCGGTAACTGCTCGATCTGGGCCGTAACCGCCGCATTCACTTGCGGATGGCTGTGGCCAACACTGATGCAGACATTCATTCCCAGCAAATCGAGATAACGCTTACCGGTTTCATCCCAAAGATACTGACCTTTCCCTTTCTTAAAAATAAGTGGGGTCTGATAAGGTACGAAGGCGCGCTGCGACGCCGAATAAAACTTGTCACGTCGCGCTACGATGGCGTCCGTAGTCCAATCGGTGTTAAACATTTTGGTGTTTTATCGAAGTGTTACTGAGCATTTTTGAAAACGGCCGGTATATGAACCCACCTCGATCCCCGGGGTCACGATACCTCCCGAATCATATGTTAGACTGACCGGCGACAACAATCTCGAGGCCCTCGATTTTGTACGGCTAACGATGACCGTCTCCGATCCTCCGCCGAGAAGCCGCAGCGGCCGCCCAGGTGGCGGCCGGCGTGCGCGTCAAGCTAAACGCCGGCAACAATCTGCACCGCGAGCGCCGTATATTCGACGAAAAACCGGCACCTATGACTTATTAGATGAAGACAGCCTGCAGCTCATAGAAGCCAATGCCGATCGAATTTTGCAGGAATCCGGCATGGAGTTTCGCGGCGACTCGGAAATTCTGAGAATATTCAAGCAAGCCGGCGCGGATGTTCAGGGTGAGCGCGTGCGCTTCGAGCCCGGCATGTGTCGCGAGCTCATTTCCACAACGACACCCAACGCGGTCGTGCAACACGCCCGCAACCCAGAGAATAACGTCGTGATCGGCGGGCGAAACACCGTATTGTGTCCGGTTTTCGGGCCACCATTCATCCACAACCTCGACGAGGGCCGACGTTACGCGACGATCGAAGACTTTCACAATCTCGTCAAGATCCATCAGATGATCCCGCACTACCACCATTCGGGGGGTGTGGTGTGCGAACCCGTAGATCTGCCCGCTAACAAACGGCACCTCGACATGTTGTATGCCCATATGCGCTATTCCGATCGTGCGATGTTTGGTGCATTGATCGGCGAGGAGCGCGCGCAGGATTCGATCAATATGGCGAAGATCTTGTTCGGTGACGAATTCGTCGACACGCATTGTTGTCTATATGCGGTCAGCAACACCAACGCACCGTTGGTCATGGACTCCGCGATGTCCGGCGCGCTCAAAGTTTATGCGCGCCACAATCAGGTCGTCGCGGTGACGCCATGGACGTTGGCCGGCGCGATGAGTCCGTGTACCGCGGCCGGTACCTTGGCGCAGGTATTGGCGGAGGCATTAGCAGGGCTGACCCTGATTCAACTCATTAATCCCGGTGCTCCCGGGATGATGGGCTCGTTTGCCAGCACGATGTCGATGCAATCCGGAGCTCCCACATTCGGCAACCCCGAGGGTGCTCACGTGGTATTGGCAGCAGGTCAGCTAGCGCGGCGGCTCGGCGTGCCTTTGCATACCGTCGGTGCGTTGACGGCTTCGAAACTGCCCGATCAACAAGCGATGGAGGAAGGCACCTGGGGGTTGCTAATGAGTTTTCTGGCGGGTGCTAATTTTATTAACCATGCAGGAGGTTGGCTGGAAGGCGGTTTGGTTAGCGGTTATGAAAAATCGATTCTGGATGCCGACCTGTGCGGCAAACTCGCGGCATTTGCGAATGGCATGAGCCTGACCGATAACGCCCAAGCCATGGACGCGATACGCGAGGTCGGACCCGGTGCACACTTTCTCAGCAGCCGGCACACCCAAGCGAATTTCGAGAGCGCGTTTTTCACACCGGCGATCGCTGACAATAATTCCTTCGAACAGTGGTTGGCCGCCGGAGCGACGGATGCGGCACAGCGCGCGAACGCACACTGGAAGCAACTTCTCAAAGACTATGAAGCCCCGCCATTGGACCCAGCAATCGACGAGGCGCTGATCGCTTATATCGAACAACGCAAGGCATCGATGCCGGATCGCAATTACTACTGATGCCTGGGCCCAACGGCGATAACCATGCCAAAGTCGTCATCATTGGCGGCGGAATAATCGGCCTTAGCGTCGCCTACCATCTCGCCGAACTCGGTTGGAACGACGTGTTGCTGCTAGAACGCAACGTATTGACTAGCGGTACGTCGTGGCATGCCGCGGGAATTGTCGGCCCGCTGCGTGCCAACATGAACCTGACAAAGCTTGCGATTTACGCGACCGAGTTGTTCGGTCAACTGGAGCAGCTCACCGGACAAGCGACCGGGTACAAGCAAACCGGCGGATTATGGCTTGCACAATCACCGCAACGGATGACGGAACTAAGGCGCCTTGCGGCGATGGGAGAGCTAAACGGCCTGCACGTTAACGTCTTATCGGCCGAGCAAGCCACGGCCAAAATGCCGCTATTGCACAGCAGCGACCTGGCCGGCGCCCTATGGATAGATGAAGACGGCCAGACCAATCCCGTCGATACCTGTTTGGCCTATGCCAAGGGGGCACGCAATAAAGGCGTAAGAATTCGTGAACATACCGAGGTCGTAGCCATCGACTGTGCTCGCGGCGCGGTGCATGCGGTGCATACCGCCGAGGGGAATGCGATCCGGTGCGATTGCATCGTGAATTGCGCAGGACTCTGGGCCCGGCAAGTGGGGGCGCTGGCTAATGTGGGCGTACCGCTGCATGCGGTCGAGCATATGTATGTCGTCACCGAACCAATCGATACACTGCCACGGCCATGTCCGGTTATGCGCGACCTCGAGGGCCGGATCTATATCAAGGAAGACGCCGGTAAATTGGTGATTGGAGGTTTCGAAGCAAACGCGAAGTTATGGCAACCCGCCACCGACGGCAGCGAGCACAGCTATTTGATGTTTCCCGAAGATTGGAATCAGTTCGAACCGTTTCTCGAAGCCGCATTACGACGCCTACCTATACTTCAATACACCGGTATCCAGCATTTTATGAACGGGCCGGAAAGTTTCACTCCGGATTCTCGGCAACTCATGGGCGAGGCCCCCAACCTGCGAAATTATTTTGTCGCGGCTGGATTCAATTCGATCGGAATTATGTCATCGGCAGGGGTCGGAAAAACACTCGCACAATGGATTGTCCAGGGCGAAGCACCAATCGATTTATGGCCTGTGGATTTGACCCGAGCCGACCCACTCTGGAGTAACGACGAGTTTTTAGCGGCACGCACCCAAGAAGCGGTCGCCAATCAATTCAATATGCATTGGCCCCACAAGCAAATGAATAGCGGCCGGGACTTGCGCCGCTCGATATTGCACGACGCGTTCGCACGCGCCGGCGCGGTATTCGGCGCTCCCACGGGCTGGGAACGGCCATTATGGTTTGCCCGCAGCAGCGAAGAACGGGAAATTCGCTACAGCTATGACAATCAGGCGTGGTGGCCGTACGCCGAACGTGAAACACACAACCTACAACATCACGTGGCGTTGTTCGAGTTGTCCCCATTCACAAAGCTCAAGATCACCGGCGCCGGCGCCGAATCCTTTTTGCAGCGGCTGTGCACGAACGACATTGCCCGGCAACCCGGGCGCATCGTCTACAGTTTACTGCTCAACCGCCGTGGCAAGATCGAAGCCGAAGTCACGGTACGGCGCATTTCGAATCAGGAGTTTTGGATCATTAGTGGGGCCGCAACGCGTTGGAAGGACCGCGCATGGATCCAGCGCCAGATTAACGCCGACGATCACGTGAACGTGACAGATATCACCGATGACTATGCGGTGCTTGGCCTCATGGGTCCCGAATCGCGGCGATTATTGCAATCGCTCTGTTGCGACGACCTCTCGGCTGTGGAATTTCCATTTTCGACCGCCCGCACGCTACGAATTGGCACCGTCCCGATTATCGCGCAACGCATGAGCTTTGTCGGCGAACTCGGTTATGAATTGTATATTTCGCGTAACGGCGCGCAGCAGGTTTATGATGCGATCGATGATGCAGGCCGCGCCTACGGACTTGGTTGCGCCGGACATTTTTGCCTCGATGCGTGCCGAATGGAGAAAGGCTTCAAACACTGGGGTCACGACTTAAGTGCTGACGATTCTCCGCTTGAAGCCGACGTCGAGTTTGCAGTGCGCTGGGACAAACCCGGTGGCTTTATCGGCCGTGACGCTATCGTCGCGCAACGTAGCACGGGCGTTACCCGGCGCTTGCAGTTGTTTGCGGTCGATACCGGGCATCCGTTGCTGTTACACGACGAACCGATCTATCGCGATAAGCGAATCGCCGGCATTACGACCTCGGGCGCGCGTGGTTTTCGCACTGGCCTGTCGTTGTGTTTCGGGTACGTCGAGTGCCGGCCCGGACAAACTCGGGACGAGTCGTATGCAGGCCGCTATGAGGTAGGCATTGCCGGCGAACGCTATGCATTGACCGCGCTACGGGAGGTTCCCTACGACCCCACTGGCTCGCGTATGCGCGGTTGACGCCGACTCGCGTTACTGGTTCGGCAAGCCCAGAGGTAATTGAAATAATGCAATCGCATGCACGGCTAGTCGTAATCGGCGGCGGCGTGATGGGCTGCTCGTTGCTCTACCACCTTGCCAAACTCGGCTGGACCGATACCGTTTTGGTAGAGAAGAACGAGCTCACTGCAGGATCAACCTGGCACGCCGCGGGTTTATGCACGCATTTTGCGCACAATGTGACGACGATGCACATGCGAGCGCATTCGGTCCGGCTCTATGCATCCGAATTGGAGCGCGATACCGGCAACGCCGTAGACTTTCATCCCTCGGGTGCACTGCGTATTACGCACTGTGCAGACCGCATGGACGAATTCCGCCACGTGCAAGGCATCGGCCGCTTCGCGGGTTTTGACTTTCATATTCTTACTCCCAACGAGTTAGCGGAGATCTACCCGCTAACGTCGATCGACGGGATTATCGGCGCGATTCACGAACCCAATGACGGTCACGTCGATCCAAGCCAGGCCACCCAGGCGATGGCGGCGGGTGCGCGGACGGCCGGCGCGGAGATCGTTCGCCACAACGCGGTCACCGGGATCGATCGTACCGCAACGGGAGAATGGCTCGTACGTACCGAGCTCGGCGATATTCATGCCGAGCATATCGTCAACGCGGCCGGAACCTGGGCCCACGAGATCGGACGCATGATGGGACTCGACCTACCGATTGTGCCCATACTGCATCAGTATCTAGTTACCGATCGCATCGCCGCGGTGGCCGCGTTGGATCGCGAGCTACCCATCATTCGTGACCCTGAGGAAAGTTGGTACGTGCGCCAGGAACACGATGGACTCATTATCGGCCCCTATGAGCGCGACGGTATGCCCTGGTCGGTCGATCGTGTCCCGCCGGAATTCGGCATGCAGTTGCTGCCTCCCGATCTCGACCGGGTCGAGTCCATTGTCGCCGCCACGATGGAACGCATTCCGGTGCTTGCCGATGCCGGTATCAAAACTGTCGTGAACGGACCCATCACGTTCACGCCCGACGCGGGCCCGCTGATCGGCCCGGCATTCGGCTTGGATAACGCGTGGTTGCTGACGGGTTCCAGCATGGGAGTTATGGAGGGCGGTGGCGCGGGGCAATTTTTAGCGGAATGGATAGTACACACCGAGGCACCAATGGATCCGCTCGCGCTCGACCCGCGTCGCTTCGGCGGCTTCGCCGATCGAGAATTCCGAATTGCCAAAGCCGTGGAATCGTTTGCGAGCCAATTTGCGATTCACTATCCGTACGAAGAACGCCCCGCCGGGCGCAATCGCTTACAGACACAAATTCATGCGTCCCTGGCAACTCGCGGCGCGGTGTTTGGTTCTGCATACGGTTGGGAGCGACCAAACTGGTTTACCGACCCTAAGCAGCGATTCGAAACGCCACCGAGCTTCCGGCGTAACGATTGGTTCGAATGTGTGGCCGCCGAGTGTGAGGCCGTGCAACTCCGTGTGGGCGTTGCCGACTTGACGGCATTTTCGAAATTCGAAGTGACTGGCAGAGACGCTTCACAATTCATGGAAACTCTCGGTGGCAACACACCGCCACGCGATACGGGCGCAATCCGGTTGATTCATGTGTTATCGCCCAGTGGCGGCGTGCTGTCAGAATTTACCGCGACCTGCCTGGCCGAGGATCGTTACTATCTGACCTGTGCTGCTGCGGCCGAGCGCCGCGACGGCGATTTATTGCGGCAACACGCCCGCCAATTTTCGGATGTGGTCATTAGCTGTGTTACCCATGACACGAGCGTGCTCGCGGTCATGGGTCCGGACGCACGCCGAATATTAGCGCCATTATGCGACGGTGATCTAAGCGACAACACTCTACCGTGGCTGCGGGCGGCCAAGCGCACCGTAGCGGGAGTCGTCACAACAATGTTACGAATCTCCTACGTCGGTGAATTCGGGTACGAGTTGCACCATTCGCTGCGTGACCAACAACAATTGTTCGATCGTATTATGCAGGCCGGCTCGGCATTCAATATCGGCTTGTTCGGCGCTTTCGCGATGAACTCGATGCGACTCGAAAAAGGCTACCGCGCCTGGGGAC
>JAOTWM010000283.1 GCA_029862885.1 Gammaproteobacteria bacterium | reverse complement strand
GGTTGAGAAAAACGAGCAGAATACCTTCTAGATAGAGTTCCACTTCCCGGCCGTCTAATTCGACCAATCGCGGCAACCGATCGGCAAACGTGGTGCCGGCCAAAGTATGCGACCCATCTGCCGTCGAAACACGGACCCGCACCAATGAGTTGTAACCCGGACTGTCATCGCGTAACGAGTGTGCGATGTTTAAACCCCTTTCTTTTGCCAATAACGGTGCATTAACGGCGTTGACGCTGCCGCCAAGCACTGGCGTCAATAACCCTTTTAGCAACGTGTTGTTAAGTGCTGGAACTTCTTCGAATGGGCCGCCGGAGTATTCGATATCGATTTGAGATATTCCGGCGCCCACATATTGCTGGGCCACTAACCCCAACCGTTCGACCAACTTAAGCTGTGGGGTGAGCTTCTTGAACGTCGCCCAATCGCGAACCGGTATGTTTACCGCATCTTGGAATACGCCGTCGAGTATTGCGTCCGCCACCTGCGTTGCGACCTGCAACCCAACATTGCGTTGACTCTCCCGAGTGCTGGCTGCGAGGTGCGGAGTCACGACGACATTCGGCGCGCTCATCAACGGAGAATCGAGCGGTGGCTCCTCACGAAACACATCCAGAGCTACACCGGCGACATGCCCGGAACTCAACGCGGCGGCCAACGCATGCTCATCGACCAGACTGCCACGTGCGCAATTCACAATTCTTACGCCGGGCTTCAGAAGCGCGATTCGCTCCTGGTCCAGTAGATTCTCGGTGTCCGACGTGGCGGGTATGTGCAGTGTCAGAAAATCGCAGCGCCCGAGCATCGAGCCCAGATCGCCGCAAAGGTCCACGCCGAGAGCGCTTGCACGATCGGCAGTTAGGTACGGATCGAATGCCAAAACCTGCATCTCGAATGCGCGGCAGCGAGTCGCAACCCGGGAACCGATCTTTCCAAGCCCAATGACACCGAGGGTTTTGCCGTACAACTCCACCCCAGAGAACGCTGCGCGGTCCCAGCGTTTATCGACAATCAACGAGGCGTGAGCCTGGGGAATTTGTCGAGCCAAAGCCAACAGCAGTGCTAGCGTGTGTTCGACCGCCGCTAACGTGTTGCCGGTTGGGGTATTGAGAACCGCGATACCCCGGCGTGTGGCTTCGGCTACATCTATATTGTCCACCCCAACGCCGGCACGGCCGATTACCGCCAGCGTTTGAGCATGGGCCAAAAGTTCTGCAGTAACAGTAGTTCCGCTTCGAACAATCCAACCCCTAACATAATTTAGCGCCGATTCAATTCCGGCCTGATCTTTATTCGATACTTTCTCGACATCTAAGCCCCGTGCTTCGAGTAACTGTATAGCCTCGTCGTCGAGTTTGTCTGTTATCAGGACCGTCGTCATATTCTCCAACTCACTGCTGGATTTTGCTGGCCAAAAATATTATCAGAATAACATACCCGCTCTGCACATCGGACAATTATCCGTTTTAAGATATTGTGGCAGCTCGGTCAGCCAACGGTCTGGTAGTAAAGATTCTGGGGATGATTGGCCTGGGCAAAAACAACCAGCATTCTGCAAGCAAACCGGCAAACTGGATGCCAAACGCAGCCTAAAATATCGCCTGGTCAGGTCGGTATCGATGTACCAGTAGCAGTAGTCCTAATGAAACGACAGATCCAATGAACCCAAAACCATCGACACCGAACGATCGGTATGGCTGACCCGACGCCATGGCAATAAACAGACCCTGGCCGGCGCCGATCAAGGTCGTCAGAAAAATTAGCGAAAATTCGGGGCTCATCGTCGTCTACCAGCTGGTCACGTCGTCCAGTGTCACATCCGTTACCGGTACGGCTGGATGTAGCCCGTCCCTTCTGAGAGGGTTGTTGGCACGGGTCAATTCGTCTTCGTGAATTGTGATGCGTTGTTTGCGGCGTGGCAGGTAGTGATTGGCGGGATTGGTGCCCCATTCCGGCATCAACTGGTAACCGCCCTCTTCACGAATCGCAACGGAAACCTCCGAGTCGGGATCATGGATATCACCGACCAGGCGGGCGTTGGTAGTGCAGGCAAGCACGCAGGCCGGCTTGCGCTCGGATGTGGGCAACGCGTCGTCATAAATTCGATCGACGCACAGCGTGCACTTCTTCATCACCTTCTGACGGGCATCGATTTCCCGTGCACCATAAGGGCAAGCCCAGGAACAATATTCACAGCCTATGCACTTATCGTATTCCACCAGCACGATTCCATCGTCGTCGCGTTTGTAGCTGGCCCCGGTTGGACAGACCGGCACACAGGGCGGATCCTCGCAATGCAAACAGCTCTTCGGAAAATGCACCGTTTCGCAGTTCGGATATTCGCCGACCTCGATAGTCTGCACCCGGTTAAAAAATGTCCCCGACGGATCCTTGCCATAAGGTCGTTCATCGGGCACTGAGCCTGCTTGGCCCGAGGTATTCCATTCCTTGCAACTGGTCACGCAGGCATGACATCCCACGCAAACATTTAGATCGATCACCAGCGCGAGTTGCTTATTCATCGTTCGCCTCCGGCAAAATAGGCCAACCAGGCTTTGCGCTTCTTTGCGACCCCCGGCAGCGATTTCATTTTGTCGAACTGCGGCGAGCTCAGTTCCTGCCCGGTGTCTGCCTTGCAGGCCTTAACCTGCACGTCATACCAAGCGGCCTGACCCGTCACCGGATCCGAATTGGAAAAACATTCCTAATCTGTAGCTGGCAACTGTTCCGAAATCAGGTCGTTAAGCAAAAAGCCCTTATTGAGCGAATGATCGGGATTCCCTTCGATATAGCGAATCTCGCCGCCTCGTAGTGTGACCCTTATCCCACAGCGGCGAGCGCACATGTAACAAGTCGTGTTCTTAGTCTCGGTCAGGTGACTCTGTACTTCATTTTCGGGTGGCGCGGTCATAGTGGACATAAATAGGGAGATAGCGACGAGTCAGATTTGGGCGGCTTTCGAGTGAGATATGCCCATTATCGCGATCCACCCTAAGACCTCAAGTGAGCATATCTGATTCCCCTATTAAGGCGGCAAATCGGTTAATGGGCCGATAAGGAAAACCTTTATGCCCGAAATTGGATAGAACCTTTAATGAAGAGTAATGCTTTATCCACCGCTAACATTTGACCCACTACCAATTAGCAATTGATTCACTCATCATACGGCCACGTCGTTTAGCTCACAGGGCGCATCGATCGCTTTTGGCGGTATGAATAAAACAAGACGTGCTGTATTGGTAAAACTTTTCCTGTGGTTGGTCGTCTACCCAGGAATTCCATTCGTCGTCGGCTCGATTGGGATCATCGGGTATGCGAATTGGCCGCGAAATTTTGAAACGTTTGACCTGCCAACGATTGCAGCCGCGACAGAGCAAGTGGTATTTATCGTGCACGGCAAAGACGATGACACGAACACTTGGGCGCTTGAAATGCAAGCGATCTACCGTGATCAAAGTGATAATGCGACACAAGTGTTTGCGCTTGATTGGACACCCTATTCAGACAATTTTCTACGTTGCTCGGTAGACGGCCATCAAATCGGCGTAGGTTTAGGTGAACGACTCGCGACCCATACCAATGTAAAAAATGTGCATCTGATAGGACACAGCGCCGGCGCGTTTGTTGTATATGGCTTATGCGAAGGCACGAAACGCGTTAGTGAGTCCATCCAAATTCAAACTACGTATTTAGACCCGCTCGGAATATACGGCGGTATGCGTCGGGATTACGGACTCAATAATTTTGGTAGTTGTGCCGACTTCAGCGAGGCATATATCGATGTCGAAAGCGGCGTCCCCGGTAGCAACGAGCCGTTGCTTAAAGCTCATACCTTTGACGTGACAGGCCTGCGATCCACCCGATCATTCGGCGAGTCGCCCCATATCTGGCCCGTGAATTACTATATGTCGGAATTGCGAAATGGAAGTGCAAACCGGTTGGTATCCGACCCGGCCCTGCGAGAGCGTTTTCCGCCCGGATTGCGTACCGTGGTGGATTGAGTCGTATTGGATTTGTTCGCTTGCGAAATTTTGATACGATGCGACTGCGCGCTGGATTCTGCTTGGTGCCGACATCGGAATTGACACTTAATGAAAGGAGAGAATTTCATGACATCTAAGAAATATCTGGGAATTATTATTGCGTTATTGGTTGTTACCAGTGCTGCACACGCACGCGATCAAATACAACATTTTCCAATTGCGGACGTAATGCAAAACGAAGAATACGCGGGCCGCCTTGAAGGCGTGCAGTTCTTCTTCGGTGACCAGACGCATCCGGAGATCGCGCAGAACTATGGGGAATTCCAATCCAACAAGAAGACGAATGCGTTTAATAAGTCCGATAAAGGAGCCTGTGAGTGGGCATTTTTGTCCGCGCTATTATCATTTCACGACCGTGCGTTATCCAGCGGCGGTAATGCGGTCGTTGGAATTACTGGTTACTACAAAAAAAATAAATACTCCAGTGAAACCGAATTTCAGTGTGGGGCCGGCAACATCATGGCGGGCGTAACCCTGAAAGGCAAAGTGGTTAAACTGAAATAATCCTCGGCCACAGGTCCATCGTACACGCGGCATGCCAAGCTCAAAGGCGCTTGAAAATCAGTGATGTATTTATACCGCCGAAAGCGAAATTATTGGTCATGACATATTCGTTTTCCATACTCGTCGGCGAATTAAGATATTCGAGGTCGCCGCAGCGTTCGTCGACATTTTCAAGATTAATAGTGGGCGCATACCAATCTTCATTCATCATTTGAATGCTCATCCAGGCTTCGAGGGAGCCACAGGCGCCCAGGGTATGACCGATGTAGCTTTTTAGCGAACTTATTGGCACCGGCCGGCCGATTACGTCGGCTGTGGCCTGAGTCTCGGCAATATCGCCGTGTTCGGTCGCGGTGCCGTGCGCGTTTACATAGCCAATTTCAGATGGCGGCAGACCCGCGTCGCGCAAAGCGAGACTCAATGCGCCGCCCATGGTGGTTTTGTTAGGCCGCGTAACGTGTTGGCCGTCTGAATTGGTACCAAATCCGACAATCTCCGCCAGAACAGGTGCGCCACGCGAACGCGCGTGCTCGTAGTCTTCCAGAATTAGCGTACACGCGCCTTCACCGATGACCAACCCGTCGCGGTCACGATCGAATGGTCGCGGTGTAAGATGCGGTTCATCGTTACGGGTACTTGTGGCGTATAACACATCGAATACAGCCGACTCGGTAGGACAAAGCTCCTCGGCGCCGCCCGCTACCATTACGGTCTGTTTGCCGTATTTGATCGCTTCGTAGGCATATCCGATACCCTGACTACCGCCGGTGCAGGCACTGGAGGTCGGAATTACCCGGCCTTTTAGGCCAAAGAACACGTCGATATTGACGGCCGCGGTATGACTCATCATGCGCACATAAGTCGTCGCGTTCAGGCTTTTCATTGACTGCATACCAAGCAATTGTGCAAATTCCAGCGCCGCGTCGGTACTGCCCGTGGCGGAACCGTAAGACACTCCAGTCTCGCCACTGGTCAGCACGGGATGGCCGATTAAACCCGCCTGTTCCAAAGCAAGCTCGGTGGCACGTACCGACAACAACGATACCCGACCCATGCTACGGGTACGTTTGCGGGTGTAGTGACTGGGCACTTCGAAACCAAGCACCGGAGCCGCCAGGCGGGTATTCATATCCTCGTAATGGTCCCAGGCGTCCATGTAGTGGATGCAATTTTCTTGCGCAGCCAGCTTCATTTTGATTTCCGCCCAACTGGAACCCAGAGGGCAAATACCAGCGGCACCTGTAATTACGACGCGATTCAACTTCGCACCCCTAGACGGATAACTCATGAAGGGTTTGAACTAGACAAGACCACCGTCAACGGCGATGACTTGCCGCGTGATGTACGCGGCGTCCTCAGACATGAGAAATCGCACTAGTCCGGCTACTTCCTCGGGTCGGCCAATACGGCCGACCGGAATTAATTTCACAATCTCATCGCGCGGTGCATGTTCGCTCATATCGGTATCGATCAGTCCAGGTGCAACACAATTCACCGTTATCTTGCGGCTGGCCAATTCTAGCGCCAGCGCCTTAGTCGCACCAATAATGCCGGCTTTGGCAGCGCTATAGTTAACTTGCCCACGATTACCCACCAGACCCGAGACGGATGCCAGAGTCACGATACGTCCGGGCGCACGGCGCCGAATCATCGGCATTATTACGGGTGCGAGCACATTATAGAATCCGTCCAAATTCGTATGAATGACTCGATCCCAGTCGTCGCCGGACAACATCGGAAATACGGCATCGATCGAAATCCCGGCATTACACACGACACCATAGTATACGCCGTACTGCTCGACATCTTGTTCCAACACGGCCCGGGTTTGATCGCGACTCGAGATATCGAATTGCACCACCCGCGCATTCAATCCCATGGCCGTAACAGCTTCTGCCGTGGCGTTGGCGCCGTCGGCGTCACGCACGTAGTGAACTACTAGATCATAACCCCCTTTTGCGAGTTCAACGGCAACAGCTTTACCAATGCCACGACTTGCGCCCGTAACCAGAATACATTCTGCCAAAATCCTATTTACCCATTAGGTTTTGC
>JAOTWM010000282.1 GCA_029862885.1 Gammaproteobacteria bacterium | reverse complement strand
CGTTCGACCCATCTCACCAGGCGCCGCGCCGCGACATCGGTCTGGGTGGGATCGCCGCCCTTGGAAACGGTCGACAGATCGGCTTCGTGTACCACAACATCGCGCACGCTTTGGGCACGAAAATTATTGCGCACGGTATTGACGACAATGGTGAAGATCCATGGTTTGAGCGGTCGTGATGGTTGATAAGACGCCGCCGCCGCATGGATCTTGAGGAAAATGTCCTGAAACATGTCATCGGCGACGTCCTGGCTGCATCCCCAGCGGATAAGGTAGGTGTATATGGGCCGGCGGTAGGCGCCCAGCAATGCGGAGAATGCGTTTCGGTCGCCCCTGCAATGCCGCGGCAGCCACGATCGTTCCTCGAGATCCACAATTTCTTGTTCGCTTCCGGCCGATGCATCCACCGCTCTAGCATGCCTCATCCATTGATACCGATACACACGTTACCTTCGCCCATACCCTTTGAGTACCCGCCAGCCAGAGAAAGGTTTCGAACCCAGGTATTTCACCAAGGCGGCCGATTAGCCGAAAACCTTTCAAAATTTTGAACCGATTACGCCGCGTCGTAGCGTACGGAGCCTCCATCGCGAAATACCCGGGCTAACCCCACTGCCGGGCGAGCATCGGTAACCGGGTTAGTGGGACAAACCCCATCATATTGAGGCGAACAATGTTCCAAAACACAATATCGTGTATACTTATCGCCCGTGCGCATGTGCGCATGCGATCCAAACGAGGTCGATTATGAATGGAAGGAATCAGTGGGTAGTGCGCCGCGGCGACATCTGGGCGGTCCGGGGCGCGGGCAATTCCCGAGATACGTCACATCACTATACCCAGAGGGACGCCATTTACGCGGCACGGGAGATCGCTCAACACCAGCGTAGCGAACTCTTTATCCAGAGACGAAACGGACGGATTCGCGCGCACAATAGTTACCTGGGTGCGTATTCGGCGGCAGCTGGATAACCGTCTTCTCGCGCTAACGCCGCCGGCCTGCTAAGCCGCCGGCGGCCGTTTCCGCACGTGGGTCATTGGACACTCGTCCGATGTGGGTTTGTGTGTGCGGCCGCAATTGGTTCGTCACACCGGGCGGTGCAACTCGCCGACAACTACCGGCGGTTGGCCTCGCATGCCCGCTTCTTTTAATTCGACGCTTTGTTCAGCGCTGATCTGACTGCCGCAACCGTTCGATCGATGTCGTCTTGATTCGTTCGCCAATTGCTCAGCGAAATCCGCATGACCCGCATACCGTTCCAAATTGTTCCGCCAAACCACGCATCTCCGCTTTCGTTGATGTATTGAATGACCGCATCGGTACGCGTGTCGTGATCGCCATTCGGATCGAGGAAACGAACCAATCCTTGATTAATAATCGGCGTAGTCAGCACTTCGACGCCGGGTAATTCGCCCAGTCGTTTTACGAGGTCCTTGGTCAGATCGCAGCAGCGTTCAACCAGCTCCGCAACACCATTGCGGCCGAGTGCACGAAGCGCCGCGTAAATCGGGATAGCCCGTGCTCTCCGCGACCACTCGGGTCCCCACTCCAACTCATCGCGCACATCGGCAACTTCCACCTTATAGGCGGCCGGTATTGTCATCGCTGCTCGGTGCGACTTCGGATCGGCAACAAAGGCAATGCCGCTGTCGTGTGGGACGTTGAGCCACTTGTGGGCATCCATTGCCCAGGAATCAGCTTTCTCGATACCGTTGACCAAGTGGCACAATTTCCGACTGGAAGCGACCCACAAACCGAACGCGCCATCGACGTGCACCCAGGCGCCGCATTCGTGAGCAACGTCACAGGCTTCGCCGAACGGATCGAACGCGCCGCGGTTCAGATCCCCTGCGGCCAGAGCAACAATAGTTGGCGCATCGGTATTTTGTTTCAATTCTCTTTCCAGCGCGTCGACATTGATCCTCCCATCATTGTTTATCGCAACCTGTACGATTGAATCGGTGCCAATCCCGAGCAAGCGCAAGGCGCGCAGAAGGGTTTCGTGATGCTCGCCGACCAATACCCGAATTGCCGGGCTACCAGAAAGCCCTTGTTCCGCGACCGGCCAATCCTTGTCGGTAAGGATCTTGTGTCGGGCCGCAGCGAGCGCCGTCACACTCGCCATTTGACAACCCGTAACGAACGCGTAGGAGGCTTGTTTTGGCAGACCAAGTATTTCTTTGAGCCAGTCGGCAACCACTTCTTCGATGACTGCTGCGGTTGGCGAGCACGCGTAGGCGCCCGCGTTCTGATCCCAGGCCGAAGTCAACCAATCGGCCGCGATCGCAACCGGTATACCACCACCGATAACCCAACCATAGAATCGCCCGCTTGCCGTGTTAAGCAACCCGTCTCGCGCATCGACAGCGAGTTCTTCGATCACCTGTAACGCGGGCACCCCATCCGTGGTTAATTCCCTGCCTAGCGTTGCTCGCAAATCTCCGACACTCGGTTCGTGGCTAACCGGTTCCGTATCCAGTCCATCGATGTATTCGGCCGCGAGTTCGGCGGCTCGCTTGAGTTCCGGGTTCATTCTTGGCTCTCCGTCACAGGAATTGCAATCATTGCTTATATCGGAAGTCATGGCCATCCGTTTGTTGCTTTGGTGCGGACTAGATAGTCCTACTTTCACAAATCGGAGATGCCAACCGAATTCAGTAGGGCGAATTGACCACCAGCGAAATCCGCCGCTTTCAATTTCTCAACTAACTATTCAGCTGAGAAATTGAAATTCCGGCGACAAGTTGATCAATTATCCGGATTAGGACTCGGAATACGTTTGCCCAAATCTTTGGGCTAATTCAATTATGTAATCTGCTTAGGCCCGCCGGACGTCCTCCAATTCGCCGCTGTCCCGTATTGGTCTCAAAGATTTGGCCCCACCAAGCAAGGCCAAGTGCGATTAAAGGCCGGCTGATTGCCGCAAGTTTGCGGCAGCGGTCGCATGCCTTGCGATCAAACCCTGCACGTCGAGACCAACGATCTGTCCCTGCTCGACCCGCCATTGGCCGTCAACCATCACACAGTCCGCCCGATTGGCGCCGCAGATTACGAGTGCGGCCAACGGGTCGTCGTGACCGGAATGGCGCATTTCATCGAGCTTGAATAAAGCAAAGTCCGCCTGCAGTCCGGTAGCGATTCGACCGATATTGTTGCGATTCAGACATCGGACCGATCCTTCCGTGGCCCAGCGGATCGCATCTGTGTCGGTGACGTTGGCCGAGCCGTAGCGAAGGCGCTGCAGCATGAAGGCTTGGCGTACTTCCTCAATCATGTTGGACGCATCGTTGGAAGCGGATCCATCGACCCCAAGGCCGATACCGACTCCGGCTTTTTCTAGATCGCAAATCGGGCAAATGCCAGACGCCAAAGTCATGTTCGAATGAGAACACGAAGATACGGACACCCCGGCAGCGCCCAGACGCGTGGCTTCCACATCGTCGAAATGGATGCCATGAGCCAGCCAGGTGCGGCCTTCCACCCAGCCGCGCTCTTCTAAATAATCGAGCGGGCTCATCCCGACAACATTCTGGCAATAGGCGGCTTCATCCCGGGTTTCGGCCAGATGGGTATGCAATAAAACATCCAACTCCCGCGCCAAGTCGGCGGTGGGAGCGCTCGACATCACGAAATGTACGATCGAAGTAAAATCGGGTTATCACCGCCATGTGACTACCGATGTCGGCGAGCAACAGGGTTATACCGTAAAGAATGGTGGCGATGGCAATTCACACGAATTCGGTAGCTGGCCACTGTGGCCGAACATGGCGTTCGAGGTTTATCCCGGCGGCAACCTGACCGTGTTTCACCATGTCCCTGACGGCCCGGAGCGCACCATACAAGAAACCGAGTGGTATTTCCCGAATCAAACCCCATCGCAAGACGAGCGTGAGGTCATTGATTTCGTCAACGTAGTACGACAGGAAGATATTCCGATCTGCGAAAGTGTCCAGCACGGACTACACTGCCAGGGCTACCAGCAGGGCCGCTTTATCGTCGACAGCGAACGCACCTATGTTAGTGAATATGCCGTCCATGACTTTCAGCTAGATGTGGCGCGTGCTTTACACGAAAGTCCATAAGGTAGGTCCACCGACATCATGCGAATATTACACATTCACTAACATTTAGCCGACTACGCTATATCCTTAGTGAGTCCCGACGACCATGAGGGGCTACAGTGATAATAACTCGACATCGCCAAACCGATGCATATTTCGCAATTGTGTGGAGACGATCACACCGTAACAGAATATCCCAGTTCGACCTTATTCTGCTGATTTTACGCGCCTTTTCTTTCGTTTCGTTTTCGTCTTGTTTAGAATCTTATCGGCTTGTCCAATGGCGTTCGAATAAGCGGCAACCTTACGATTAACCGATTTCACCACCGCTAGCTCAGCGGCGGCTGCGCCTCTCTGAGCCCTGGTCTTCACCAACAGCTTACGAACAGCGACAAGTTCTTTTTGTATCACTACTAAGGCCTTTTTATGCTCCGCACTAGCTGATCTTTTCCAGCGCGCGGCAGCCGTTTGTGCGCGTTTTGCAAGCGCAGCGCGCTTCTTATTCAGTCGTTTAACAGACGCAACGAGTTTTTTGGATTCACTACTACGAACTTTGAGTGCCTTGCTGACATCGTTAGCGGCGTTGTTTATGTTGGCGATAGCTGAATCGAGACGCTTGCCGATTGATTCGCCTTTGACCGTCGTTTTCCTCTTGGTGATCTTGGACATTTTAGGTACCAGGGAGTGAGAACGCTTCGGAGTATAAAAGAATTCCCACAATTAAACAAAAGTAATAACAGGGAGCACGAGTTCTTATAAAATGGAATTTCAGAGACCTAAGAATTGACGATGATTTGATGAATTGAAACTATCGTTCAATGATTTTACATTGTCTTTTGCGTTAGCCCTACGGATCACACCCAACACAAAATGCGACGGAGCAAATTCACGAAAAACTCGTCTCGACGCCAGAAAGACCGATGAAGAATCACGCTCGTGCGGTGGTGATCGGCGGCGGCATAGCGGGTTGTTCGACGCTCTATCACCTGACCCGGCAGAATTGGACCGACGTGGTTCTGGTTGAGCGCGACGAGCTGACATCGGGTTCTACTTGGCACGCCGCCGCACAAGTTACCCAATTTGCTGCGAATCAGACCATGGTGGCACTAAAAAAACACAGTATCGACCTGTACCGTGAACTGGCAGCCGACCGGGAATTTCCAATCGACTACCACATAACCGGTGGCATGCGGCTCGCCCACACAACCCAGCATGTCGATACCTACAAACACTTTATTGGTATGGCTCAAGGGATGGATGTCGAATTCGAGTATATCGATGCGGCGGAAGCCGGCAATCGACATCCGTTGATGGACACCACCGGCTTACTCGGCGCGTGGTGGGATCCGTTAGATGGGGACATCGATCCGGCACAGTTGACGTTCGCTCTCGCACGCGAGGCACGCAAGCTGGGCGCGGAAGTATATCGGTTCAACCCGGTGCAGAATGTTACCCGTAAATCCAACGGCGAATTCATCGTACACACCCGCGACGGAGATATTATCTGCGAGATCGTTGTCAACGCGACGGGTTACCGTGTCAACGAAGTCGGCGCAATGCTCGGAGTGCGCCATCCCGTCACCTCGATGGAACATATGTATTTTTTGACGGAGAGCATCGCCGAGCTCGAAGCGCTGGACTCTCGCGTGCCCATCATCCGCGACCCCGGTGACGATTTTTACAGTCGCCAAGAGAAACACGGTCTGCTGGTGGGCGTATACGAGCAGGGCTGTAAAACGTTTGGCCTGGACGGCATCGATCCACACTTCACCAAAGCGCTCTGCCCTTCCGATCTGGACCGCTGCCTCGATAACATGGAGCGAATTTTCGAGCGGCTGCCCTGCCTTACGGAAACCGGTATCCATACGGTTATCAACGGGCCCATTACCTACACAATCGATGGCGCGCCACTGGTCGGACCAGTTCCGGGTGTACCGAACGCCTACGCCTGCCTCGGCCTGCGCGCTGGCATCGGCGAAGGCGGCGGGCACGGCAAAGTGCTGGCGGAAATTATCGTTCACGGCGAATGTGAATGGGATGCGTGGTTTCTCGACCCACGGCGGTTCACCCAGTATGCGAACACCGAACATACGGCATTGAAGGCGGTGGAAGACTATCAACGCGAGTTTCACTATCACCTACCCCACGAATTCCGCCCCGCAGCGCGATTAGCGCGTACTACACCATTATATTCGGTGCTCGATCGGATGAACTGTGCGTGGGGAACGGTGAATGGTTGGGAGCGCGCACTGTTTTTCAAGCCATCGGCGGAATTTGTCGACCAGCACAGCTATCGATTCACGCCCACCCGCGACATCGTCGCCCGAGAGGTTCAAGGCATCGTAAACGGTGCCGGCTTGATGGAGGTTTCCGGTTTCAACCGCTTCGAGATAGCCGGCCCCGGCGCCGGTGAGTTTCTCGATCGAATGGTTTGCGGTACCGTGCCAAAATCAATCGGCAAGGTTGGCCTCGGCTACTTGTTGACCGAACGCGGCAATGTATTGAGCGAAGCGACCCTCGTTCGCTTGGACGCAAACCGCTACTGGTAC
>JAOTWM010000281.1 GCA_029862885.1 Gammaproteobacteria bacterium | reverse complement strand
TGATGTTACACAATTCCCACAGGCGGTCGCGGAGTTGGGTATCAATCGAATGCAAGCGTACCGATGGATAGCCCTAACCAAAGTACCCGAATCCCGATGGGCCGAGCTGGAAGCGATGGCAGAGCTGGCGCCGATCGGTCCATTCGCACTTACCACGCACTTACGGCCAATCGCCCGATATTTAGAAATCCCGTAAGAGTGTTGTAGTTATTGGTCGGGGTGAGAGGATTTGAACCTCCGGCCCCTGCCTCCCGAAGGCAGTGCTCTACCAGGCTGAGCTACACCCCGTTGTGAAGTGGCGGCGCAAATTATGCGCGGCGTGGGAGCTAGTAGGCTCTATCGACCGCAAAGTCGGCGAGTTCCAATAACGCCCGTTGGTAGGGCGAGTCGGGAATACTGGATAACGCCTGTCGCGCAAACCGTGCCTGCTCCTTGGCTCGGCGCGAAGTGTACGCAAGCGACCCGGTGGATTCAATCGCATCCAATACCGCATCGATCTTTTCTCTCGCACCGGCTTCGATGGCTGCCTGTAGTAATTCCCGTTGCGCGGGGCCGCTTTCGATCATGGAATGAATAACCGGCAGCGTGGGTTTGCCCTCGGCGAGATCGTCGCCGATATTTTTGCCGATGTCCTCGGTTTTCGCGCTGTAATCCAGCACATCGTCAATCAGTTGAAACGCGATGCCCAAATGCAAACCGTATTTGGCGAGGTCGTGTTGAACTTCCGCCGACTGCCCGGCAATGACCGGGCCGAGTTGCGCGGCCGCCTGAAACAGAGTCGCAGTCTTGCGGCGGATCGTTTCGAGATATTGGGATTCGTCGACACCCGCCGAGTGCGAATTCAGCAACTGCATGACCTCGCCTTCGGCTATCGTGTTGGTGGCTTTGGCCATCACCTCCATCACCCGCATATCGCCGACTTCCACCATCATTTCAAACGATCGTGAATACAAGAAATCGCCCACCAACACGCTGGCTTCGTTACCCCAAACATGGTTCGCGCTGGATTGGCCGCGGCGTAGCTCAGAACGGTCCACGACATCGTCGTGCAACAACGTGGCGGTGTGAATGAATTCGACGACTGCCGCGAGCTTGGTGGCGGTGGCGCCGTCGCCGGCAAAGGCATTGGAACTCAGCAGCAACGTCATTGGCCGCAGCCGCTTTCCGCCGCTATTAATAATGTAGGCACCCAGTTGTCGTATCAGCGCGACATCGGACTCCAAATGGTGGGCGATACAACGATTAACGGCGTCTAATTCGGCCCTTACGAGGTCGATGGGACCAGACAGGTCCGGTCCGGCCTGCCGGGGGGCGGTTAGTGGTACTGCATGCGCGGCCGAGGCCTGTGATGACGAATAGGGCATTCCTTTGTACTAAATGTGCTTGTTTGTGGTTATGATTTCGGCTTGCGGTCGCCGGACAAGTTCCCAGCATGCCGGGCTTACGCCCAACTTGCAATATTGCCAATTCCGAGTTTGACCTCGGCGCTGGCTGTGGCTAGAATCCGCCGCCTACATTTTACTGTTTTTGCGTTGTTTTTTGGAAGTTTCCAGTGGAAAGGGCCGGATGATTTAGTCGAATGATCCCGAGGGAGAAGTAATACTAATGTATGCGGTGATTGAAAGCGGTGGCAAACAGTATCGCGTTGCTGTCGGCGATCGCGTCAAGGTGGAATCGCTCAAGGCCGATGCGGGAGCCACCGTGGCGCTAGATAAAGTGTTAGTGGTGGCCGGTACCGGCGACGTCCAGATCGGTGCGCCGCACCTGGACGGGGTCACGGTCGAAGCGAAAGTGGTGAGTCACGGCCGCGGCGACAAAATTCGCGTGTTCAAGATGAAACGCCGCAAGGATTACCGGCGCACCTATGGGCACCGCCAGAACTTCACCGAGTTGGAGATCCTGAGCATCGGCGGCGAGGCTAAAACAAAGCCGGTGGACGCGGCCGTTTCTGAGCCCGCCGCTAAGTCTGCGCCGGCCGAGGTGTCCGATGTGCGCGATGATCTCAGTAAAATCAATGGGATCGGTCCAAAGATTAAAGAAAGACTTTACGAACTTGGTATTACCACGTTCGCGCAGATTGCGACCCTGACCGATACTGAAATTGAGCACATAAACGGACAGCTGAGTTTTAAGGGTCGCATCCAGCGCGAAAACTGGGTTGAGCAAGCAAAAGCATTGGCGGACGATGCCGATTAGCGAGACCGGGGCACAACGAGCAGGTACGATAAGCGATGGCACATAAAAAGGCAGGCGGCAGCTCGCGTAACGGCCGCGACTCCGAATCAAAACGACTGGGCATCAAACGCTACGGCGGCCAGCACGTGTTGGCCGGCAATATTCTCGTGCGACAGCGTGGCAGCGCGTTTCACCCGGGCCGCAATGTCGGCATGGGCAAGGACCACACATTGTTTGCGACCGCACCCGGACGGGTCTTATTCGAAATCAAGGGCCCGAAAAAGCGTCGCACGGTAAGCGTGGCGCCCGAATAATCCAGGCGCCAACCGCCTAAGCAGCCCCGCTTTGGCGACAAAGTGGGGCTTTCTTTATTTACAGGGACGTAATGTATGCCGGTTTTGCAGGAGCAAAAACTGGCGATTTACAGGGACGTAATGTATGCCGGTTTTGCAGGAGCAAAAACTGGTGATGCTGATCGTGATTCGGCGCCGGGAAGCTGGCCAGTACTCCAACAGGGCACGATTGGTGGATTTAGCGAGTCGAGAAGCCGTTGGCCGCTAGGCGCGTCTCGCCGGGACCGGCTCGCCCTTGCCAAGCGGCGCAACAACGCGGACGATGGCTTATCGGCTCGCCCGCACGGAGCTTTCCAGATGACCCAATACGGCGTTACAGCCCTTGAAAAGGACCCGCCATTTCCTGCGGTCTGTGCTTTGTTTCGGATCACCTGAAAAGCTCTGAACCCATCAATCCTGCCCTGTTGGAGTACTCAATGAGCGACCATGAAATTTGTCGATGAAGCCGAAATCACGGTCACCGGTGGGCGTGGCGGCAACGGCTGTCTGAGCTTTAGGCGCGAAAAATACATTCCCAAAGGCGGGCCGGATGGTGGCGATGGCGGCCACGGCGGCAGCGTGTATCTAGTGGCGTCGCCGGGCCTCAATACCCTGGCCGATTTCCGCTATACGCGGCATTTTAAGGCCGCAAATGGGCGCCCCGGGGCGGGCAAGAATCGCACCGGCGCGGGCGGCGACGATCTTTATGTGACGGTGCCGGCCGGCACCCTCGTGTCGGATGCCGATACCGATGAGCCGATTGGCGACTTGACCGGGGATACGCCGCTGTTGGTGGCGGCGGGTGGCCGCCGCGGGATCGGCAACGCGCGATTTAAATCCAGCGTGAATCGTGCGCCGCAGCAGACCACGCCGGGTCAACCGGGCGATGAGCGGCGCCTAAATCTCGAACTTCAGGTACTCGCGGACGTCGGCTTGCTGGGGTTGCCGAACGCGGGCAAATCCACCCTGTTACGTGCGGTATCGGAGGCGCGCCCAAAAGTCGCGGACTATCCGTTCACAACACTGCATCCGCAACTGGGGGTCATCCGCCTCGATGCAGGCCGAAGTTTTGTGATGGCGGATATTCCCGGGCTCATCGAAGGTGCGGCCAGCGGCGTGGGCCTCGGAATCCAGTTCTTGCGGCATCTGCGGCGCACCGGGTTGCTGTTGCATATCGTGGATATACGGCCCTTTGAACCCGAGCTCGACCCAGCCACGGCGGTGCGCCAGGTGGCGGGTGAGTTAGGGAAATTCAGCGATGCATTAGCGGACAAGCCGAGATGGTTAGTATTGAATAAGGCGGATTTGTTCGCGAGCCCGGAGCAAGCGTCGCGGCGTAATGAGATCGTCGCCGAACTCGGTTGGCAAGGCCCAGTATTTACAATTTCCGCGTTGAACGGAAGTGGTTGCACGGAATTGACGGCGGCAATTATGAATTATCTCGAGCAGCGCTCCGATGCCGCGTGACCGCCTGATAGCGGCGCGGCGCTGGGTCGTGAAGGTCGGCAGCGCATTGCTCACCGACGTCGACCATGGTCTGAATACCGCCGCGGTCACGCGCTGGGTAGAACAAATATCGACGTTGCGCGAGTCCGGGATCGATGTCGTATTGGTGTCGTCGGGTTCGATTGTGGAAGGAATGCAACGATTAGGATGGCGGCAGCGTCCGCACGCGCTGTATCAATTGCAGGCGGCGGCGGCGGTGGGGCAGATGGGTTTGGTGCAGGCGTACGAATCCGCGTTTGAGCGTTTCGGGTTGCGTACCGCGCAGGTGCTGCTGACCCAGGCCGATCTGGCTGATCGGGTGCGTTATCTTAATGCGCGCAGCACATTGCGAGCGTTGCTCGATCTGAATGTGGTGCCCATTATCAATGAGAATGACACCGTCGTGAACGACGAGATCAAGTTCGGCGACAACGATACGCTCGCCGCGCTGGTCGTGAATCTCGTCGAAGCCGAGGTGTTGGTGATTCTCACCGATCAGGACGGGTTGTTTGACCGCGATCCGCGGCAACACGACGATGCCAAGCTCATCGTCGAAGCTCAAGCCGGCGATCGGGCGTTGGAGTCAGCGGCGGGCGCAGGGAAGTTGCTGGGCCGGGGAGGAATGCGCACTAAAGTGCTGGCGGCCGCGAAGGCGGCACGTTCCGGCGCCGCGACGGTAATCGCCTCCGGGTACGAAGACGATGTGTTAGTGCGGTTGCATGCGGGTGAGTTGCTGGGGACATTGCTGAATCCCGCCGCGGAGCGGCTCGTGGCGCGCAAGCAGTGGTTGGCCGGTCAACTCAACGTGCGCGGCCGGTTAACGTTGGATGACGGTGCGGTGCAGGTGTTACGGCGCGCGGGTCGCAGTCTGTTACCCGTGGGGGTGACGGCGGTCGCCGGGCAATTTCAGCGGGGTGAGCTTGTGGCTTGTGTCGATGCGGCGGGCGACGAGGTCGCGCGTGGCTTGGTGAACTACAGTGCGGACGAAGCAGCGCGAATCATCGGTAAGCCGAGTGACCAAATCGAGGCCGTGCTTGGCTATGTGGACGAGCCGGAACTCGTCCACCGCGACAATATGGTGATTATCTAGCGGAGCGTGAGGCTAATTCGGCATAAGCCGAGAAGCGCCTTTAGACCGATGTGGACAGTGCGCGTAACCGCGCATTAAGGCGGCTCTTCAGCCGACCGGCTTTGTTTTTATTGGTCAGCCCCTTGCGCGCGCCCCGATCTACGGCAGCAACCGCGGCTTTATATGCACTTGCAGCCGCCTCGCTATCGCCTGCAGCCAGTGACTTCTGACAATTCTTAACGATCGTGCGCATGGCCGAGCGTTGGCCCATATTGAGTTCCCGCCGGTTCGTGTTTTGACGGGCGCGTTTACGTGCTTGGGGACTATTGGCCAACGGATTTCCTCGATTCGTGATGGCGGAAAGGCGGGCGATTATCCCGGTTTTAGGCTGCCGTATCAAGGTTTGTTGCAGGGTTGTTGTCGACTTAGGCCGGCTAGAGGCAAAGCCGAAAACCGGCAGCCGAATTATGCGTCGCTTAACGATCCGCCGGATTTCGCGGGCGCTCAATCCGGCCGACGGGAAAGCCGAAAGCCAGGGAATGCCGTATGCGTTACGTCGAATCCCTATGGGAATGTCGGAATGTCGATGTGCCTTGAGGTGACGTGGGACAAACGGCCACATTGTGTTTCGATAGAACGATCGGCTGCCGGCGGACTATCCGGGCTAGAATAGCGGCACCACCAAAATCGAATAATGTCGAAAAATCTCTTCAAATCCGCCGGTACCGTGAGCAGTATGACGCTGCTGTCCCGGGTTAGCGGTCTGGTGCGCGATATCGTGTTGGCGCAATCGGTCGGCGCGACGTTGCTCGCAGACGCGTTTTTTATGGCGTTTCGGATTCCTAATTTTTTCCGTCGAATCTTTGGAGAAGGCGCCTTTTCGGTCGCGTTCGTACCCGTGCTTGTCGAGTTCCGCGCGAATCGCAGTGATCCGGAAGCACGGGCATTTGTCGATACCATGGCGGGGCGGTTGGGGTTGGCGCTGCTTGTGCTGACCGCGATCGGTATCGTGTTTGCACCCGTGATAACCGGTATCGTGGCCCCGGGTTTCCGTGACGATCCCGTCAAGTTTGCCGCCACGGTTGATGCGTTGCGGTTCACATTTCCATATCTGTTTTTTATCTCACTGGTCGCAATGGCGGCCGGTGTGTTCAATTCATACGGCCGTTTCGCGGTGCCGGCCGTGACCCCGGTGTGGCTCAATTTATGTATCATTTTCGCCGCGCTGGCGTTTATTCCCGTTTTCCCCAACGCCGCGGTGGCGCTGGCGGCGGGTGTGTTGTTGGCGGGGATAATCCAGCTTGTCTTCCAGGTGCCGTTTTTGCGCCGTGACGCCGTGTTGCCACGACCCCGGCTCGGTTTGGGTGCGACGACCGAGGCGAGTGCCGGGCGCGAGGGTTCGTCACGGGTATTTCGGCTCATGGCCCCGGCTGTGTTCGGCACCTCCGTGGCGCAGATCAACTTGCTCGTGAATACGGTGCTCGCGTCGTTTTTGGTGACGGGCAGCGTGTCCTGGTTGTATTACTCGGACCGCTTGATCGAATTTCCGGTGG
>JAOTWM010000280.1 GCA_029862885.1 Gammaproteobacteria bacterium | reverse complement strand
CCGTAGTGGTCGTCTTCGAGCACCTGACTCGCCGCCCCTAGATCTTTGCGCACCTTGGCACGCTTCTTCCACGGCACCGCCAACAACCAATCGATGTAATTCCGCACTACGGTCGCTTCCGCAGACATCGGCGACATCATTTTTAGCTTCTTGAGTTCAGAGTCGGCTTTTTCCCGTGCTTCTTTCGGCATCCCGGCGTCTGCAATTTTATTGGCTAGATCTTCGATCTCATTCGGCGCATCCTCAATATCGCCCAGCTCCTTCTGAATCGCTTTCATCTGCTCGTTCAGATAGTATTCGCGCTGGCTCTTCTCCATCTGTTTTTTAACGCGGCCACGAATACGCTTCTCGACCTGCAACAGATCGATTTCCGACTCCATTACGCCGAGGATATGCTCGAGGCGCGCGCGCGTATCGATCATCTCTAGAATGTTTTGTTTGTCTTCGATACGCAGACTCAAATGAGCGGCAATTGTGTCAGCGAGCCGACCAGCGTCTTCGATACCGGACAATGAGGTCAAGATTTCCGGCGGTATCTTGGTGTTCAACTTGACGTATTGGTCAAATTCCGTCAGCACCGTGCGCATATGGACTTCCGCTTCCCGTTCCGGCATCTCTTCCGAATTAACCATCGATGCCTCGGCGACGAAGCAATCTTCGATCTCGATATAGCGATCGACCCGGGCACGCTGCTCGCCTTCCACCAACACCTTTACCGTACCGTCCGGTAATTTCAATAATTGCAGAACACTGGCCACGGTACCGACTTCGTAGATGCCTTCGATGCCCGGGTCGTCATCGGCAGCATCTTTTTGTGCCACCAACAAAATCTGTTTGCCGGTTTCCATCGACTGTTCAAGCGCTCGTATCGATTTCTTACGACCAACAAACAGCGGGATTACCATGTGCGGAAATACCACGACGTCGCGCAGGGGCAGCACGGGGAACTGTAATTCGTCGGTTATCGTCATTAGATCAGGTAATACCTATTAGTAATGTCTGCGGCCACAAAGTTCGCGGCCAGGCAAGTCGGGAACGAGCGGCCTGTCGTTTACCGACCGGCCTCAGTTGCTTGTCAATCGATATGCGGGCACCGAAGCCACTAATCAACCCATAGAATACGGGCTTTTGCCACGCAAGCCGCGACCGGCGGACACCAGACCGGACTGATAATCTATTGAAACAGCGTGCTGTGGCACTCTACTTCCTTAATTCCTGACTAGATACGCTCAATTACTCGACGTAATCTGCGTTTTATTCGCCGATTTCCGGCTTGCGTATCGCGCTCACTCCAGTCTGATTCGACCCGTCGCTAGTTCGTATTGCTCACGTTTATCTTATCGCCATCTTCATAAATATACAGCGGCCGTGCCCCTTCCCGGATTACGCTGGAATCGACAATGACGCGCTTTACTCCATCCAGAGACGGCAATTCGTACATCGTATCCAGTAACGCGTTTTCAAGGATCGAGCGTAATCCTCGGGCACCGGTTTTTCGTTCCATCGCCTTTTTCGCCACCGCCTGCAACGCGTCATCGCGAATTTCCAAATCTACTCCTTCGAGCTTCAGGAGTTTTTGGTACTGCTTCACCAATGCATTGCGGGGTTCCGTCAGAATCCGCATCAGTGCTTCTTCATCTAACTCCTCAAGCGTCGCGACGATTGGCAAGCGGCCGACGAACTCTGGTATCAAACCGTATTTAATGAGGTCCTCCGGCTCCAGGCTACGCAACAATTCACCCACCTTGGCGCTCGACGATTTGCTCTGTATGTCGGCACCGAAACCAATGCCGCTCTTCTCGGAACGGTCCTGGATGACCTTCTCCAATCCCGAAAATGCACCACCGCAAATAAACAAAACGTTACGCGTATCGACCTGCAAGAATTCCTGCTGCGGGTGCTTGCGACCACCTTGTGGCGGCACCGATGCGATCGTACCCTCGATCAATTTCAACAGTGCCTGCTGCACGCCTTCTCCAGACACATCGCGAGTAATGGACGGGTTGTCGGATTTACGGGAAATCTTATCGATTTCGTCAATGTAGACGATGCCGATCTGCGCTTTTTCGATATCGTAGTCGCATTTCTGCAGCAGTTTTTGGATAATATTTTCTACATCCTCACCAACGTATCCGGCCTCGGTTAGTGTCGTCGCGTCGGCGATCGTAAACGGCACATTGAGCTGCTTGGCGAGAGTCTCCGCCAATAGCGTCTTGCCGGATCCGGTAGGGCCAATCAGCAGAATATTACTCTTAGAAATATCAACATCACCGACGGACTCTTCGTGCTCGATGCGTTTGTAATGGTTATAAACCGCGACCGACAGCACCTTCTTGGCATCGCCTTGACCGATTACGTACTCGTCTAAGATTTCTCTGATTTCCGAGGGCTTCGGGAACTTACTTTCAGATTGTACCGAGTCAGTGCTCTCCTGCACCTCCTCGCGAATGATGTCGTTACACAATTCGACACATTCGTCACAGACAAACACCGACGGACCGGCGATGAGTTTTCTTACTTCATGCTGACTCTTGCCGCAGAATGAGCAGTACAGTAACTTCTCGCCTTTGCCGTCGCGCTTATCAACTGCCATAGTCAGCCCTCATTTGTACCGCAGATACTCTATTACCCCGCGATCTTACAACAGTCGTTCTCGGTACCGAAACTCCAACAAGTTAACATTGGTGGAGTACTAGTCCCGCTTGTCGATTACCGAGTCAATCAAACTGTACTCTACAGCCTCCTGACTATCCATAAAATTATCGCGTTCCGTATCGCGCTCAACAGTCTCGATATCCTGGCCGGTGTGATGCACCAGAATTTGGTTCAATCGATCCCGTAGCCGTAAAATCTCTCTGGCGTGGATATCGACATCCGTGGCCTGACCCTGAAATCCACCCCATGGCTGATGAATCATGATCCGCGAGTGCGGTAAGGAATGTCGCTTTTCCTTCGCACCGCCGGCCAGAATCAGCGCCCCCATGCTGGCCGCTTGACCTACGCATACGGTACTCACATCCGGTTGTACAAATTGCATCGTATCGTAAATTGCGAGCCCGGCGTTTACGACGCCGCCGGGACTGTTGATATATAAGTATATATCCTTATCGGGATTCTCGGACTCCAAGAACAGCAATTGCGCGACGATCAGATTCGCCATGTGGTCATCGATCGTCCCCACCAAGAAGATGACTCGCTCCTTAAGCATTCGGGAGTAGATGTCATAGGCCCGCTCACCACGGCCCGTCGTCTCGATAACCATCGGCACGAGACCCAAGCCCTGAGCCTGCTTAGCGCCTGAATTCTGATTACGATCAATCATTTACAATCCTCTGTGGGAGATTCGTCATAAATCAGGCGGGCGGGGCCGCCGCTGCCGCTACATCCATAAAATTGGCGAAACTTTCTTTCTTTTCAATAACTTCTGCCCCCTCGAGCAAACTTTCGACGACCTGTTCCTCGAGAACGAGCGATTCGATCTGCGCGAGCCGCGCCTTATCCGAATAATACCATTGCACGAACGCGGGCGGATTCTCGTAGCTGGCCGCCATTTGTTCGAGCTTGGCGCGTACGCGTCCGGCATCCGGGTGAATCGAGCGCTCATTCACCACCTCGCGGATGATAAGGCCCAATGCAACCCTGCGCTGCGCGTCGGCTTTAACCGCGTCGGGTTGTAACGGCACCTGCGTCGGATCGAGCCCTTGCTGTCGAAGCCGGTCGCTGTGTGACGCTTCAATTCGCTGAATTTCCTCCTTCAGCATCTGCTCCGGCAGATCGATATCATTGCGTTCGCGCAACGCCGTCATCACCTGCTCACGCATGTGCAAGCGAATTCGTTCATCGAGTTCGCGCTGCAGATTATTGCGGACCTCCGCCCGCAACGCATCCACTCCGCCATCCTCGATTCCAAAGGCCTTGGCGAAATCTTCGTCAATATCCGGTAACCGCGATTCCTCGACCGCCTTTACGGTTACCTCGAACACCGCGTTGCAGCCAGCCAGCGATTGCTTCGGGTAGTCGTCCGGAAAGCGCAACTCAATGCGGCGCTGTTCATTGGCATTGGCGCCAACCAAACCCGCGTCGAGTTCCGGAAGCACCTGATCAGTGCCGAGCACGACCGGGAAATCCGTCGCCGTGCCACCGTCGAACACTGCGCCGTCGATACGACCCTCAAAATCCAGCACCACCCGGTCACCCTTCTCGGCGCTACGCTCCACCACATCGTAGCTCAGTCGTTGCCGGCGGACGTTTTCAATTGTGCGCTCGACGTCCGCGTCGGCAATCTCGACCACCGGTCGCTCGATCTTCTGCGCATCGATATTGGGGCATTCGATGCTGGGAAAGACATCGAAAGTCGCCACGTACTCCAGATCTTTACCCCGTTCGAGATTTTTCGGTTCGATCGATGGGCCGCCAACAGGTAGCAGGCCTTCGTCACCAATCGCATCACGATAGCTCGATTCGATCAGCTCACCCGCTAGTTCCTGCATGACTTGTCCTCCAAATCTGGCTTCCACCATTTTCTTAGGCACTTTGCCGGGGCGAAATCCGGGCAACTTAATGGTCTTGCCGAGACGCGCAACGCGGCTCACGAATTGCTTCTCGACTTCATCGGCCGGCACCGCTACGGTCATACGGCGACCGATCGCACCGATGGATTCAACTGATACCCGCATGTAAATCCTCTTGCTTGTTCATGAATTGATGGTCTGCACGACAGCGCCGCACGCTATGCCGGATTGTACAATAACTCGGGCCCCACGGTCGGATCATAGGCTCGACCGATCGCCCACCCGACACCGGCCGCAATCCGCCCAACCCGGAGTTTTCACGATCGCGCGGCATGAACTCAGTGTTTTCTCAATATTTGGAGGCGGTTGTCCAGTGATTTCCGGTGCGGGGTCTGCGCACCGATTGCCCGGTTCCAGTTCAGGAAAGATCGGGCAAAGCTGGTGCGAAAGGGGAGACTCGAACTCCCACGGGTTGCCCCACTGGCACCTAAAGCCAGCGCGTCTACCAATTCCGCCACTTTCGCGATCCGATCCAACCGTTATTGTCGCGTATTCCTGCGCGCCAACATATTCACCGAAATCCGGTCCACCGGCCCCAGATAAACGTATTATGCCAAATTCACTGCCATAATTTCGCGTTCACACGGATTAATTGAATAGATCGGCGAACTTCGTGACGCGGTGATCACCATCCCGTAGCCCGTGGTCATCGGACAAGAAAGCGGGCCCGGCCATGAATTCATCACGAGTTCACTATACACTCGCGAATCGACGACACGCCTTGAGGACAGTGGAGGAAATCTACGACTTTATTGTGATCGGGGCCGGCTCCGCCGGCTGCGTGCTGGCCAATCGATTATCCGCAAACCCGACGCACCGCGTGCTGTTGCTCGAAGCCGGCGGCCGCGATCGCGGTCCGTGGATTCATATCCCGATCGGTTATTTCAAAACCATGCATAACCCGAGCACTGATTGGTGTTATCGCACCGAGCCCGATCCCGGTATTAATGGACGCCAATTGCAATGGCCGCGCGGCAAGGTGCTCGGGGGCTCGAGTTCCCTCAACGACCTCCTCTATGTGCGCGGACACCGTGACGACTACGATCGCTGGCGCGACCTCGGCAATCCCGGCTGGGGGTACGAGGAGATTTTGCCGTATTTCATTAAATCCGAGGATCAAGAGCGCGGGGCTAATACCTATCACGGTGTCGGCGGTCCGCTAAAAGTCTCCGATTTGCGCCTACGTCGGGAAATTGCCGACCGTTTTATCGAGGCTGCGCTCGAGATCGGCATCCCGGCGAATTCCGACTACAACGGCGCCGAGCAAGAAGGCGTCGCATATTTCCAACAAACCGCTCATCAAGGTTTTCGCTGGAGCACCGCCAAGGGTTTTTTAAAACCGATTCGCCACCGCCGCAACCTCGATGTGCAGGTCAATGCGCAAGCCGCGCATGTCGTATTCGAGAATCGCCGCGCAGCCGGCGTCGAATACCGGCAACAACGCGTGGCTAAACGTGCCGCTTGCCGCGGCGAGGTCATACTGGCCGCGGGCGCAATCGGTTCGCCTCAGGTGCTGCAGTGTTCGGGGGTCGGCGACGGAACTTTGCTACAACGACTCGAGATACCGGTTGTTCACCATCTGCCCGGTGTCGGTGAAAATCTACAGGACCATTTACAGATTCGGCTGGCACACAAAACGCGGCTGCGAACTCTGAATGACGAAGTGAACAATCCCTTCAACAAAATTCGGATTGGATTACAGTATTTGCTGTTCCGCACCGGCCCGTTGACCCTTGCGGCGAGCCAAGTCGTGATCTTTACGCGCTCCGACGAGACCCAGTCGCGACCCGATATTCAATTTCATATGCAACCGTTGAGCGCCGACAAACCGGGGGAAGGCGCACATAAATTTTCCGCATTCACTTCATCGCTATGTCAGTTGCGGCCACAGAGTCGCGGTTATGTACGCATTCGCTCGACCGATATCAAGGTCTACCCGGAAATTCAGCCGAATTATTTGTCCACCGATTTGGATTGCCGTACCGCGGTGAACGGCGTCAAGGTCGCGCGCCGCATCGCGGCCGCATCGCCGCTCGCGCCACACATCATTGATGAATTTGTCCCTGGCAAAAAA
>JAOTWM010000279.1 GCA_029862885.1 Gammaproteobacteria bacterium | reverse complement strand
CTGATACTCAAACAACCGGTGGCCATGCCCAGCATCGCAGTAACGCGAGCGGGTCATTGACTGTGCTCGGGTTTGCTGGCCTCAATGGTGGCCGAGATGACGCGGTTGGCGACTGCTTCGTCCATAGCTGAAAACATTGGGGTTTCCTTCAGCTCAAACCGATTAGTAATACGAACATCTGCAAAGCCTGACTCTGTCAGCAGCGCGTTGAGTGCATCCATGGTCGCAGCGCCACCTATGCAGCCCGTATAAAGAATCGCGTCCTGCCGCACCGATTCCGGGAGTGGTTCCTTGGCGACCAAGTCGGCGATGGCTAGGCGACCGCGCGGTTTCAGTACCCGAAAGGCCTCGCGAAAGACCTGGGCCTTGTCGGTGGACAGGTTAATCACGCAGTTGGAGATGATCACATCGATCGTGGCATCCGGCACCGGCAGGTGCTCGATCTCACCGAGGCGAAATTCCGTATTCTCCGATCCAACCTTCTCGGCATTCAGGCGCGCCTTGTGCACCATCTCCGGGGTCATATCGACTCCGATCACGTACCCTTGATTGCCCACGGCTTGGGCTGCCAAGAAGCAATCGAAACCGCCGCCGCTGCCGAGGTCGAGGACGACTTCGCCTGGGTTCAATGCCGCGATGGCCTGGGGGTTGCCGCAGCCCAAATCGAGGTCCGCCCCTTGCGGGACTCTGTCGATCTCTTCAGGACTGTAGCCGATATATTGGGTATATTCCGCGGGGCCCGGCGTTTGGCTAATGCCGCAACAGCTAGAAGAACTGCAGCCGCACCCCATTGTGTTGCCCTTGGCAATCTCGCCATAGACTTCGCGCACCACCTGCCGTATCTCATCTTGATTTTGTGTATTCATGGTTTGGCTCCTGCAACTACGTAGATAGCCCATATGGGCCGTTACCTTTAAAGACGTGGAAGGTAGAAAAAGGACGCAGAGGATAGGCGGAGGAATCAGCAGCTGTCGCAATCGGGGGTACAGGCACCCGGCTTGCGCCCATAATCGACGACCTGTCCGTGCTGATCGAATTCAAAGTGACAACAGTCGAGCAGCATCTCCTTGACCATGGCGCGACCACGCTGTACCCGCGACTTGGCGCCGGAGAGCGATATCTCCTCACGTGCCGCCAACTCCTTCTGGGGTAGACCCTCTCCAAATCGACAATGTGACCAAACTGTGACACGTTAACCAGACGGTCCACCGCTGTTCGCAGATTCTCCGGTGCAAGATGGGCGTATCGCTCCGTCACCTTAACGGTGCTATGGCCTAACAGATCGCGCACCTCCGTTAACGGCACACCGTCGGAAACCAACCATGCTGCAAATGTATGTCGCATACCATGAATGCGGAAGTCTGTGATCCCCTGGCAAAATGCGAGGCACAATCACGAGAAGTCAGACCAGCCAGCGGCGCCAGGTCTGGCCTCTCCAAACGCACCGCTAGCTGGGTGTAATATATTGGGAGATTCCGACAGATATACATGCGTCGAGGAGCAGTCACCATGATGATCGCGCAGCTAACCGATACTCACGTGCTGTCGCTGCGATCGGCACAACCCCTCGCGCGCGGGCGCGCCGAAGATTTACGCCGCTGTGTGGCGGATATCAACCGCCTGAATCCCTTGCCTGACGCCGTAATCCACACGGGCGACCTGACCCACGAAGGTGACCCTGAGGCTTATGCGCTCGCACGGGACATTCTAAGTGAACTCGTGCCGCCGTTTTACCCAATCCCCGGAAACTGTGACAACCGCGCAGCGCTGGCCGACACGTTCGGCAATGCGGTGCTAATGCCCTTGCATGGTGCTTTCGTCCAATACGCCGTCTGCGATTTCCCGTTGCGCCTGATCGGCCTCGATACCCAGGGAACGATCGGTCATGACGGTGATTACGACGATGAGCGAATTGGCGAGCTTGGAGCGCTGCTCGACACCGAGCCGGAAAAGCCAACGGTGTTGTTCATGCACCATGCGCCGTTTGCTATGGGAGCGGACCCTCCCGCGTTTCGAGTACGCGCCACCGCTGATCGTTTGGCACGAGAGATTGCGCGGCATTCGCAGGTAATCCGCGTGTTCTGCGGTCATCATCATGCGTCGTCATCCGGCGCGGTTGGCACGGCCCTGGGCACCACCGCACCGGCCACGGCCATCGATCGGCGCGAGGGTCCTTTTCCTGATGCGATGACCGACAAACCCGTCTACGAAGTCCATGTTTTTGACCGCGAGCATGGCTTTATTCCCCATACCCGTATTGTCGCAGCCTGACGATCCTGCTGGCGAACGCAACGCCACAAGCCACAAAGGGTGCTCATTTCTTGATCCGAGCAGCCAACTGCCAGTCAATGAGAGCGCAACTCCACCCCCAATCGCGATAACGATGTTCTTAGCTTTCGGATTTCTCCGCGTCTGTATATTATGGTTTTCACCCCCAGCACCTGTGCCGGAGCCGTGGCGGATATTTGGTCGTCGATATATACGATCTCATTGGGCTTGCAGCCTGCCTTTTCGAGCATCACATCCACAAATGCTTTATCCGGTTTATTCAGGCCGTGATCGAATGAATAAATCTCCTGGTCAAAATACTTCCTGAAATCGTACTTCCCGTCCAGATAGTCAACGCGGCTCTTGATGCTTCCGGAGAATACAAGGAGCGTGTATCGGGATTTGAGCTGCCGTATGAGTTCCAGCACGTCTTCGTCGAGCAGATACCCATCGTACCAAGCGTGCTGGATAGTCCGAGCATCATAGCGTTCCGGCAAGCTACTCCGTACCCAGGTCCAGAACTCTACATCTGAGATCAGCCCTTTTCTCAGAGCAATACTCTCGGGGGAATGGAAAACACCGAGGACAATATTTTTGTCATACCCGTGCCGACGAGACAGTACGTCAGCCGCCTCGGAACTGCCTTCGGCAAACAGCACGCCACCCAGATCCACGACGATTACTTTGACTACTTCCTTCTGGTGTTGCGTCGTGGTTACTTTGCCCTGGCCTTGGGATTGCCCCATCTCTTTCGTCCCTTCTGGTTTCGCCTATGCGTCGAGTCTCCGTCCTCGCCTGTTAGTCGACTGTAGCTTGTGATATCCGCATTCAGGATGGCAATGAGCTTACGCGGCAGATGGTCTTCCATAAGGGTGTGCCTTGTCTGAGCTATAGGCGCTTGGGAAATTCTATCGCGCAACTCCATTCGAGGCGAGCGAACCACAGTTCTCGAAGCGCGTTGCCGTCATTCACATAGCAATCAACTCGGAACACTGAAGGTCCGGATTTGGCCGTTCTCCGCTTGTCACGACATCGGTATTCGAGCTATCTGTCTGACCGCTTTTAGTCGGAACCGGTCGGTGGGGTACGGCTGGAGCGACAGGCTCAATTCGACCCTGGACGGACGCTCGTAGTTTCCCGGCAACCAATCTTCAGCAACACGTGCAGATAGAGCCGTGTTTCTCAAACACCGGAAAAATACTTTTCAATACGATCAAAAGCGAGGTTGATCGTGTCTTCATCTACACAATAGGCAAGGCGCACATGGTGCTCGCCCGATGGGCCAAAAGCGCTTCCCGGTGTAACGGTTACCCTGGCGTTATTTAGCAGGTCGATAGCAAAGGATTGCGAATCGGCGTGGTCGACCAGAATCTTGGGGAACATGTAATAAGCGCCTTCCGGTTGCTGCCAGGAAAACACATGGGGGACATTGGTCAGGCGCTCGACGATTAGGTCGCGGCGTTTTCTCAGAATGATCTGGAATTCCTGTTTATGTTTCGACGGCCGCCCGAGTGCGGCGATACCGGCCAGTTGCGAAATCCTCGGCGCACAAATTATCGTCGCATCATGCACTTTCATTGCTTCACGTTTCAGTTCCTCGGGCATGATCATATATGCAAGACGCCAGCCGCTCATCGCATAGGCTTTGGAAAAGGTATACATATAAACAATGTGATCCCTAAAGCGCTCGACGCTGGCGAGATTGAAATATTTATCCTGGTTTTCATAGGTGAAATCACTGTAGGGGTCATCGATAATCACCAGGATATTATGCTGCCTGGCAGTTTCGCCGACCTGCAGTAATTCCGGCTCGGTAAATATCTTACCGATCGGATTCGAGGGCGAAACCAGCACGATGGCCTGGGTTTTTTCGGTGATTAACCGCGGTAAGCGGTCGAGATCGAGGCTCCAGTTATTCGCCTCATCCAGCGGCCAGTAAACTGGTTTGCCGTTAAACAGGATAATTTGCTGGACATGCGAGGCAAAGCAGGGATCGGTCAGGATAATTTCATCGCCGGGGTCCAGCATGGTGTGAAACACGGTATTTAGCGCCTGCATATTGCCGGCGGAAATCATCACATTATCCGATGCGGAAACCTCGATACCGGTATCAGCTAGGTGTTTTTCAACCGCCAGCTTGCGTAATTCCGGCAAGCCATCCGGCAAGGTGTATTTACCTGCGTCCAAGTCCTGGTCGAGGCGGGTTTTCACCCCTTCGCGGATGTAGTCCGGTGTCCTGAAAGATGGCAAACCCCAGGTTAAGGACGCCGCGCCTTCAACCTTCGCACTAAGCATCGCCATTTGTTTAATGGCGGAAATACGCGCTTCATGGACATAGCTCGAAACAATGTCAGTGACGAAGCTCATGGAATTATAATAGACCGGTATTTTCGGTAAAGAAACAAATTAGCGTAACGGCGGACAACTTCGTCAAGGAATTATGGTGACAGTTAACTTAATTCTAATTTGGGAATTTAATTGTGCGAGGGTCTGTTCCTGGCTGAAGATTGCCGCTGGCATGAGATTCGTCAGCGTCTGCTTGCTGGCCGGTTGCTGCCTGTCGCGGCATTGTTTTTCTAGGTACCGAACGTCTGAACTTCAGACCATGGCTAAGTCGTCCGGAGTATCCACATCTTTCAATACACCCTTGTCCGTCACTTCCACAGTCACAACGCTGGAACCACTCTCTTGAAGCAGATGCCGCGCGCCAACACCACCTTCAAGTTCCAACAGCCCTCTAAAGAACTTCTGTCCAAATCCGACCGGGTGCCCGCGCTTTCCAGAATAAACGGGGGCAACGATCCCATCTGGAGTCATTGTTTCCTGCAAGAGGGCGATAGTTGAAATACTCAAGAACGCAGAAGCAGCGACGCAACCCAAATTAGGTAGCCTTCTCTACCTCTAGAAGTAGTTGCGCTAATTCCTCTGCAAAAAGTGCAGAGAATCCATCCATCCGTGGATATTGGCGGTTAGCTCCTGCGACAACCGTTACGCTCGATCTGACACGTAATCCCAGAGTTTGTGAGGAATCATTCTTGCCGATTTTTCCAAGAGCATCTCTGATCAAGGAGATGTCCGCTATCTGGCGGAACTCAGAAGCTCTAATTTTCGATCGCCAGACTGGGATTTGAGCCACACCAGAATGGTTTGGAAAATTCGGCTTACTTCCGCAAAGTTGCCCTAACCAGCCATTGGGGCTACTTTGTGTCTACAGAAAGATATACCGATGTTTTCAGCAAGTCGGTGGATAAAGTGCCGTGACATCCCAAGGGCGGGTGACGCATGAAGTAAAAGCCGACCGCCGCAAGCATTGTCACTGAAAAACAGGCTGTATCTTTGTGCTGTATTAACGTGTATAAGTCCGCGCTCGTATCCAACTTATCCTAAGGAGAATCATAATGGCGCATTACCTATTTCAAGCAAGTTATACTCCCGCCGCACTGAAGGCGATGGTTGACAACCCCCAGGATCGAGAAGCTGCTGCGAGACCTTTGATAGAGGCTGTGGGCGGTAAGCTTCACCACCTGTTCTTTTGTTTCGGAAAAGATGATGTACTGGCACTAGTTGAGGCACCGGATGATGAGGCGATGGCCGCTGCGGCTCTGATTATTGGGGCTTCTGGCGCCTTTTCGAGCGGCAGGACTACTAAATTATTGACGTCGGCCGAAGCCATGGCATCGATGGCCGCGGCTAAAACTGCATCAAAGAGCTACACCCCAGCTACCGGTTGAAGCGATGAATTCGGGGACACGGTATGTATTTAAATTAGTTTAATACACATCGGGTTCCCAGGAATTCTCTGCAATCCTGCAAAAACAGAAACGCCTTCTGTTCTCATATTAAAGGCTAGTTCGCGAAGATTTACTTCGTAGCGAGATAGAATCGCGACCGGCGGGAAAGGGTTGAATCGCGCCGGTCTCTCCAGTCGTACTCTACCGACCGATTCCGTCGAACAAGCAGTCAGTTAGATAGCTGGAAATACGTTGTCGTGACAGGCGGACATCGGCCAGGAGCGGTCCTTCAGCACGTAAAACCTGACAGCTCCCAATATACGCGTTGCTGCCGGTCCACGGTCTGCCTAAATGGGAGATGTCGACCAAAAGGGCGAACTTAGCTGTAAGGTTGGAAGCAGTGTATGACCACGCGAGGGGCCATTACAATCGGACCGAACCAGGTCGTACAATCATCATCAAAAGTTTACCAACAGGAGAAGATTATGAACATTACTACTAGAGTCCTAGCGTTAACTGTGTTCGTCCTGTCCATTCCGGTACACGCCGCTTCCCCTGGTGCGGATGCCAAGGCCATTATGATCAACAAAGACGGAAAAGAGATTGGTGTCGCCAAAGTGACCCAGGCGCCGACCGGGGTCCTTATTCACGTCAG
>JAOTWM010000277.1 GCA_029862885.1 Gammaproteobacteria bacterium | reverse complement strand
CCTGTAACGATATAACCTGTCCGGCTTCGTGACTGCTAATTAATCGCTTCAGCTGCTCGGTATCGGTTATTTCGACGTTCTCAATTTGATATATCACATCCCGCGATATCAGTTTACCGACGCTTGGGCCATCCGTAGGCGTTTGCGTTAATACCACTGCGGCGTTGTTGTTGGGCACACCAAACACGCTGGCTTGCTCCGGGGTTAAGTCACTGATGACGTCAGCGATCCCGGCCTGCCCCCAACTCGGAGGTCCGGCATGCAATCGAATCGCCTCGCGCTTTACGATATCTACCGGCAGCGCATAGCCAATTCCCACCGGCGCTTGGCCCATAGACATTATCGCCGTATTGACACCGATTACGTCGCCGCGCCGGTTGAATAATGCACCGCCCGAATTACCGCGATTGATCGCTGCATCCGTTTGAATATATGGCACGGCTCCGAACAAATAACGGTTCGCATGGGATACGATGCCGCGACTAATTGAATCCGGATTACTCCCTAATGGATTGCCGACTGCATAGACCTCGTCTCCGGCCTGTAGTGTGCCCGATACGCCCAACCGGGCCGCCGTCAGGCCGTCGCAATTCTGCATGCGCAGCAACGCAAAATCCGTTCTCGGGCTGGAGTTAATAACGGTGGCGGGAATACCTTTGGCGCGGCGCCAGTGCCGAGGATACACCTCGATCACTGCTGCATCCGCAATGACGTGATGATTAGTCCATACTTCGCAATCGTTCGCCGACACCAAAAACCCCGATCCCGAAGCGGACTGCCAAACCGAATCTCCTACCGAGTCAACACGTACGTGGGAGATGGTCTTAATCGACACCGATACATCCAGCATTGAATCGACATCGACGCGCCGTATTCGGTCTTGCCAGAGCATCCCGAGCGGAACGGCGACGGCAAGTAACCCGAGTACGATGCTTCGCCAGACTATTGTCGTTTTGCTGATCATCATTGCCCCACACCACTGTAGCAAGGCCACTCAAATCAAACTGACATTTCCAGCGTTGACGAGAAAATTTTTGTTGCACCGCTTATTCGCCGTTGACGGAAATCGTAATCCGAGTTGCCGATTTACCACACCCGACGTGCTATTTCGCTTGTTTCAGACACCCTGTGTATTATTAGCCCTACATTCAGTATAGACCATTTTTCCCGGCTTTCAGGCCGAATTTGTTATTCGATCAGCGCTTGGTATGTCAACACCCGAAGCTCTCGGCGCAACGGATAACTACTGGACGGCATCAATTGCGTCAGCAATATCACCACCATGTCTTCTGTTGGATCAACCCAAAATGCGGTACTCGCCATACCTCCCCAAGCGTATTCTCCGGGAGTCCCGATAACTTGCGCCTGGGCCGGATCCAGCATGACTGAGAAACCAAGCCCAAAACCGATCCCGTCATAACGCGTTTCGGAAAAAACAGGTTGTCCCATCGACGCTAAATCACCGGGCAGGTGATTAGTCGTCATATAGTCGACGGTCTTTCGGCCTAACAGACGCACCCCGTCAAGCTCGCCCTTGCCCCTCAACATTTCGGCAAATCGGTAATAGTCCGCCATCGTGCTCAGTAAACCGGCGCCGCCGGAGAACGTCGAGACTTTGTCGAGTAATCGCGTGGATTCCGTATTTTCCAGCAACGACATCCGATCGCCGTCCGTGTAACCGTATAGCGCCGCGAGTCGATCAAGCCGATCTGGCGTGATGGTGAACGAGCTGTCATGCATAGCCAACGGTGACAATATCTGCTCAGAAAAAAACTCGTCCAGGGGTTGTCCGGAGATCACTTCCACGAGCCGGCCCAGCACATCGGTCGAGACGCCGTAGTTCCAGCGCGTCCCCGGTTGAAACGCCAACGGTATTCCAGCTAATCGTCCGACGACTTCACGCAACGGCCCATCGTCAAGCGCAAAGTCGGTACGGTGATCGCGGTACAATTGACCCAACGCAGAGTCACTGAATACGCTGTACGTCAACCCGGACGTATGGGTCAGCAAGTGGTGAATCGTAATCGGTCGCCGCGCAGGTTCTGTACGCACGTCGTCGCCACTCCCGCTGACAATAACCTCCAACCCACCGAGCTCTGGAATGTAATCGGCGATTGGGTGGTCGAGCTGGAACTCACCGCGCTCGTACAACATCATGACGGCGACCGAGGTGATTGGCTTAGTCATCGAGTAGATACGAAAAATCGTGTCGGCAGTCATTAGTTGATCGCGCTCGATATCGCGATTACCGTCAGTATGCACGAACGCAACCTGCCCCTGCCGCGCGACTAGGACAATTGCACCCGGTAGCTTGCCGGAATCGATATAGGATCGAAGCCATGGCCGAATGCGATTCAGTCGCGTCGTAGACAGACCTACTTCCTCTGGTTTGGCGGTGATGTTCATCGCGGGTATTTCGTTCGGGTGTGAGCGTGGTTCATGTGCACTATAGCCTAGCAGGGGGCCAGAATCGCGACGTGAAATGCGCAATTTGAGTGCAAATCGACCGCCCAAGAGCCGACCTGGGGTGCCTTTATTTATTGACGCGGCAATCCCCAGTCGGAGATTATCGGGGTTTGTCCCGAAATAAGGTCATTCAGCAATGAACAGCAGCTCAACCGGCCATTTGCCGGAAATAGCCCAAGGCGCGGAACGCCTGCTTTCCGTTCTGCCGTTTGGAATCTGTCTAATGGACGCGACGGAGTGCATTTTGTGGGCCAATGCCATCCTTTGCGAGCAACTCGGAGTGCGATCAGAGCAATTACCGGGCCGGACTTTCGATGAGTTACCGTTGCAAAGTTGCCAAATAATGGACGGGGTATATTCGCCGGAGCATCGGCCCAATGTGCGCCTGCGCCTGGTAACAACGCCGTTGTCAGAGGACACCAAACTGGTGGTGTTCACTGATGTCACCGATCTCGCCTCCAATGCGCAGGGCAATATCGAGGTGCTACGCGAACTTGCCCGCACCGATCCGGATACCGGATTATTGACCGCCAGCGCTGTGTATCGTGAACTACTGACCGAGGTCGCGCGTAGCCGGCGCTACGGAAATATGCTGACCATTATCCGCATCGCAGCCGCGTATCAAGGCAGCAGCGACAAGCGAAACGAGTTCACAAACGTTATTGGCCTTAAACTGTCTGATAACGTGCGCGCGATCGATTATGTCGGCGTACTAGAGGGTGGCGATTTTCTCATAGTGCTCACTGAGACCGACGTGCGCGGCGCCCAACGTTTTGCGGACAAAATGAAATCGATGCTCGAATCCGAACCCGTTAGTACGGAATTTGGCGGCGCGGCAAACCATAGCGTTCGTTTTGGCATCGCACAGTGGGGCCCGAGTGACGACGTATCGACGCTGCTAAACAGGTGCGGGGAGCGCCTTGCCGCATAGTGTGCAGTACGGCGCAGCGTGCGATTAAGCTTGCTCGGAGATTTCGTCACCGACTAACCCCAGAGGCCGCCGGTAACTCACCGCCGGCATTGCGATTGCCTGGCGGAGCGTGAGTTCACGCAGTCTCCATGCGTCACGACCCGCTTCGAAGAACTTGGATCCGCACTCCCATAGATTCGGCAATTTCTGCAAAACTCTGGATTCCAGGGACCCACAATGCTCAACGCAATTCGACTCTATTTTGGCCGTGTCTTGGCGAGATATCTCACCAAGACAATACCGTACTACCGGCCATTTTCGGTGCACGATACATCAATATTACGAGCGACATTGCGGCCCGGCGATATTCTTTTGGTGGAGGGTAACACACGCATCAGCAAGGCTATCAAGTATCTGACTCAATCGACTTGGTCTCATTCCGCGATGTATGTCGGTTCGATCCCAGCTATCGCTAACCGACCGGCTGTCGCCGACGCACTTATCGAAGCCGAGCTCAGGCAAGGCGTCAACGCGGTTCCGCTGTCCAAATACCGCCAGTTCAATACACGAATCTGCCGGCCCGTCGGCCTGACCGACACCGACCGGCAAAGCGTTTGCAATTTCATGACGCACAGCATTGGGAAATCTTACGACTTAAAAAACGTTACGGATTTGCTGCGCTACTTATTCCCGACGCCACCCGTGCCGGTCAGCTTGCGCCGACGTATGCTCGCGCTTGGCAGCGGCGACCCAACCCGTGCGATTTGCTCGACTCTCATTGCGCAGGCCTTCCAATCAATCCGTTACCCAATATTGCCTAAAATTGAGAGACATACCGAAATACAACAACACAGTTATGCCGAACGCGAGCTTCTGCACATCCGTCATTATAGTTTGTTCGCACCGCGGGATTTCGATATTTCGCCGTATTTCGAAGTCGTCAAACCCACGCTGAAGAAGGGTTTCAATTACAAAGACCTGACCTGGGCGCGGGATTATTTTTCCGACTCACAAACTATGTGACAACAATTATTACACGCCGGAATAATTCATGAAGGGTTCAAAGCTCAAGGGAAATCGGGCGTACGGCGGTTAGAGGCGAAGCCGAAAACCGCCGATACGTCTAACCGATCAGGACAAACTGTGCGCAGACCCCGTAACCTAAACTGCGGATTAACCGATTCAAGTATTGCGATGATTCCTGGCCCATAGTTTGGTTTGCTGAACCACCCGAGCTAAGCGTGAATAAGCGAACCAATTCCTTTATCGGTAAATATTTCCAGCAACACAGCATGCTCGACGCGGCCATCTATAATATGGGCCGATCGCACTCCGCCGCGAACTGCATCCAAAGCGCATTTAATTTTTGGCAGCATGCCACCCTGGATCGTGCCGTCAGCGATAAGGCTGCTGATTTCAGTGGCCTTCAAACCGGTCAACAACGAACCTTGTTTGTCTAATACGCCAGCGGCATTGGTGAGAAGGATAAGTTTTTCGGCGGCTAGCGTAGCGGCTAATTCACCGGCCACCGTGTCGGCATTAATATTATAAGTAAGACCGTCTTCGCCGACACCGATGGGTGCTATCACCGGAATAAAATTTTGCGAGTCCAGCACTGCCACCAACTGTGGATCGATCGATTCGACTTCGCCGACATGTCCGAAATCGACCGGATCTGCTCGTGGCGTCTGCGGATCATCGTTCGCGACCACCAACTTTCGCGCACGTATCAATCCACCGTCTTTGCCAGACAGTCCCACTGCCTTACCACCGTGGGTGTTGATTAAGTTAACGATCTCCTTATTGACCAAACCGCCGAGCACCATTTCCACGACATCCATCGTTTCCCGGTCGGTAACCCGCAATCCATCGACGAACTCGCTCTGCTTGCCGATCCGCTCCAGCAGCTGATTGATCTGCGGTCCGCCGCCATGAACGATAACAGGATTCATTCCGACCAGCTTCATCAGCACCGCATCGCGAGCAAAACGCGTCTTCAGGCGTTCGTCCACCATCGCGTTGCCGCCGTACTTGATGACAATAGTTTTGCCATGAAAGCGCTGAATATACGGCAATGCCTCGGTAAGAACCCGCGCAATTTCCTTAACTGCGTCCGTATACACGGGTATTGCACTGGCGGACTGGTTGGGCATAGTGAGGCCTACTATAGCAATTTTACAGCGGCGCCGGTCAACGGTTTGTCTCCGGACCAGCCCCGATTTCGGTCTGCACAGAAAAACGAAGGACCGCAGCAGCGGCCCTTGTGGAATGCAACAGATAATATAAGGTTCGTGAATTTCGACTTCGATTTTCTTCGACGTCACCTCTTCGGCTTTCGGCAAGACGAGTCGTAATACTCCGTCTTCATACCCACCTTTGATAGCTGCCTCATCAATGTTTTCGCCAAGTGGAAGCGTCCGGAGATACTTTCCGAATCGGCCTTGACCTCATACGCGACATTGGATTCAGTGATGTCCACGACCGGCACGACGACGCCTTCGGTTCGGGCTCATGGAGTGGATGGGATCACGTTTCAAGAGAAATAGAATTAACCGCGGACACGGGCAACAATAAATCGCGAACGGCTCTACAGAATGTAGCGGCTCAAATCCTGATTCTCGGCCAAATCCTGCAGGTGGTCATCGACGTAGCTGGCATCGACCACTACGTCGTCATTACGATCGGACGCTTCGAACGACACCGACTCCAACAAACGCTCCATAACCGTATGCAATCGCCGTGCACCGATATTCTCGGTCTGCTCATTGACCTGCCAAGCGATCTCCGCAATGCGCCGCACACCGTCTTCGGAAAAACTTAAATCTAATCCCTCCGCGCCCATTAACGCCGTGTATTGTTCAGTCAACGAGGCGTCCGGTTCCGTCAAGATGCGCACAAAATCCTCGGTAGTTAGCGCGTCCAGCTCGACACGGATCGGCAAACGCCCTTGCAGCTCAGGAATAAGATCCGATGGTTTGGTCAATTGAAACGCGCCAGACGCGATAAACAAGATGTGGTCGGTCTTAACCATGCCGTATTTGGTGGTCACCGTCGAGCCTTCCACTAACGGCAATAAGTCCCGTTGTACGCCTTCACGAGAAACATCCGGCCCCCCTTGCTGCGAACCTGATCGACCGACTATTTTATCGATCTCGTCCACAAAAACGATACCGTGTTGCTCAGCGCGCTCGACCGCGAGCAGCTTGATATCCTCATCGTTTATCAACTTGCTGGCTTCTTCCTCGGTCAACAATTTCATCGCATCCTTGATCTTGACTT
>JAOTWM010000278.1 GCA_029862885.1 Gammaproteobacteria bacterium | reverse complement strand
TCCGAGACAAACGAATTCAGACTACGTTGCACAAGAAAGAAAGCGGCGCGGCCTGGAATAACTTAATTTGTTATAGGAGCAAAATTCAATGGCTGGTCAAGTTTGGGAAACCAATACGGCTGGCGGCTTCATGTATAGCGGAGAGCTCTCTGACGTTCTTCGCAACTCCCTGCAGCCGATGACGCGATATCTCCAGCACTGCGATGCTGACGATTTCACCGACAAAGGCCTTCACGCGGGTGACGCGTTCCAGTGGAACGTGTACTCCGATGTCGGTCAGCAAGGCGGTCGAATCGCTGAGAATCAGCGTATGCCAGAAACCGGCTTCACCATTTCGCAAAAATCAGGAACGATCTACGAGTTCGGGAATTCAGTGCCCTACTCAGGTCGCCTGGACGATGCCTCGCGGCATCCGGTGAAGCAAATCATTCACAAGGCACTGAAAAACGACTGCGTCAAGGCTTTCGAAAACGAAGCCCATGCGCAATTCTCCCTCACCCCGTTGAAAGCGGTCGGCGCCGGTACCGGTGGCACGGCTTCTGTCGCCTTCGAAGAAATTCCTGGCGGCGGCAACCCGACCGGCACGTCCGCGTCTGGTATCGTCATGGAAAACCCGCATGTCAAGATCATCTCCGACGAGATGAAAGAGCGCGACATGCCGGTCTGGTCTGACGGTAACTACCGCGCGATTGCTCGCCCGGTACACATGCGGGCCCTGAAAGACGACCTGGAATCTTTACACCAGCACGTCGACGAAGGGTTCAGTCGCCTGCTCAACGGTGAAGTTGGACGACACTGGGAAGGTATCCGGTTCTTCGAACAGACCCACATCGCCAAGAGGGTATGGGCCACGAACGCTGCAGGTGACGAGTGCTTTTTCTTCGGAGAAGACACGGTCATCGAAGCGATTGTTTGCCCGCCCGAAATGCGCGGTAAGCTGCCCGGCGACTACGGTCGCGACAAGGGTGTCGCGTGGTATGCCGAGGAAGGCTTCGCTCTCGTTCACGATGTCGCTGCGGATGCTCGTATCCTGCAGTGGTCATCCAGCGAAAACTAGGAGGTAATCTGAAATGAGCGGATATTCAAACGGCATTCAAACTACCCACGTTGTTTCGGTTACCACCTCTGGCACGACTGCGGCAGGTAACATTGTTGGCCCTGCAGGCAAGACTGGTCGCATTACCGGTATTACCGGTCGCACCACCACTGCCTTCACGGTTGCCAATGCGACACTGACCGTTCGCACCAAGGGGGGTGCTGGTAACACCTACGCCACCAAGGCGCTGCCATTCACTGGCAGCGGCATCGATGATGTCGATCCGGACTTTACGGTTGACGATGTCAGCGATACTCCCACCCATGTGGGTCGAATCGCGGCAAACGATATCGTGGAACTGGTCTCTGATGGCGGACACACGGCCGGCGCAGCAGAGTTCACCGTCACTATCGAATGGTCATAACAGGAGGTAATCTGAAATGAAGCCCAAGAAGTTAGGTATCGGCGATAAGCCGGGGTCTCCGAGCGCGGATCAACTGGGACTGCTGGAGTCGGAAGGCACCAGCAATTCCATGAAACTGCGCGGCGAAACCAGTACCATGAAGCAGCAACCCACGATCAAGAAGTCGAGCATTTCTTCCGATCGCGGGTCGTTCAAGTGCAAGTAAGCGCTCGAGCGTAAATGCTGCAAACAAACCCAAGGGGCCAGCTCGTCTGGCCCCTTTTGCTTTGGAGAAAGCCAATGGTGACGATGGTCAACGAGCGGGATGACAATGTGAACAGGCCCGCACAACGGGGTCGTAAACTGCGAAATCAGGGTAGCAAGCCTACCGGCAGTCAGACGATGTCGTTTACCCCCGAATACTCCGGCGAAATGGATTACGCCACCGGGTCTATGCCCCTGAACAAGAATGTTCGCATGAGCAAGGACAACTACACCCAGGGCGACGAAACCAGCGAATGCTGCAAGAAGCTCGGCCTGAATCTGAAAGAACCCCTTTCGTGAGGAGCGATTGATATGAGAGACGTAACAACGATTGACTGGACACGGCCGATGGCCAAGGTGCGCAGCCTGAATCCCGGCACGCAAAAGGTTTTTTTCACCCAGGACGGTATCGAATACGATGCGGCCGGCAAAGCTTGCAACGCCAAGCAGGTGAAAGAGCATTATGCCGCGGTTGCGGCGGAGGCCCAGAAAGCCGCCGACGAGGCCAAGGAGCAGGCGGCATCCGCGCAGTCCCAGGCGGACGAAGTGCTCAAAGCAGCCGGTATGAACAAGACTGCAGCTCGTAAAGCGGCAGGCTAAATGTCGACTTTTGTCGAATTAGCGCAGGATATGCGCCGGCAGGCTGGCCTGTCCGGCGCGGGTCCCGCAGACGTCACGACTGCGATCGGCATCGAGCTGCGGCTGGTTAACTATATTCGAGACGCCTGGACCTCAATCCAGAATCACCCGAAGCCATGGAAGTGGATGTGGCAAGATTACTCTATTCCGTCACCTGGGTCTGGCCCTCTGCAAACCATTGCCAGCGTTACCGATTACCAGCTGACCGATTGCGGCAGGATCTGGACAGGTACTTTCCGATCCTACCTGACCGCGACCGGCACTAGTGATCGACAGCGCATGAGATACGTTGATTTTGAAAGTTTTCAGCAACGATACGGCGTTGTCACCCCGAGTAGCAGGCGCCCCGTACAGGTGACCCGCATTCCGAATGGTTCGCTACGGTTTTACCCGCCGCCGAATGATATTTATTCGATTGAATTCGAATGCCAAAAAACACCTCAGATTCTTGCGGCTAATGACGACATTCCAGAAATGCCGGCGCATTACCATGCTTTGATCGTGTTCGAGGCGCTGAAGCGCTTTGGTAAGGCCGAGGATGCACCGGAGATCATCAAGCTGGCCGAGGAAGAGGGCGGCAGCGAGGGCGGTGAGGCGCGCCAGGGCAATGCGACGGGTATGTGGCGCCAGCTGATCTGGGATCAGGAAATGCGCCGCGTCGATGATCCAACCGAAAACCCGCACATGGTGGTGCGCGCGCAATGACGCAAAAAACCTTCAACTTTCCGTTGGGGGGCGGCCTGGACTTGAAAACGCCTCCGGCATCGATTAAACCCGGACGCGTGCTCTCGTCTCTTAATTATGAGCCGGACGACGAGGCCGGCTACAAGCGCGTCTTGGGATACGAACGATTCAATGGCTTGCCCAGCCCATCCGAGGCGAGTTACTGGTTCATCTATTATGATCAGGGCACTGGCACCGAGCCAGTGGCCGGCAATATTGTCACCGGGTTAACCTCGACCGATACGGCCGAAGTCATGTTTGTCATCACCAATTCCGGTGCCTGGGGTGTCGACGCGGCTGGCTGGCTGGTAGTGGTGAACGCCACCGGCCTATTTGCCGATAACGAAACCCTGCAGGTGTCTGCGGCGACCATTGCGGTCGCTGACGGCGCGCTGCTTACGGGCGGTGTCGCGGCAGAAGAAAAGCCAGCGGCAACCGACGCACTGAACGAAACTTACCTCAGAGCCGCGCGTGAAGTCCGTAGGGCTGATATCGCCGCGGTTCCGGGCGAGGGACCGGTGCAGGGCGTTTGGCTCTATAACGGCGTTACCTACGCAATCAGGAACGCGGTTGGCAGCGCGACAGCGGTCATGCACGCCTCGAGCGCGTCTGGGTTTACCGTTGTATCACTGGGAGACTACATTGACTTTTCGACTGGTGCGGTCACATCCTTTGTTATCGGCGAAACAATTACAGCAGCGCCTTCGGGGGCGACCGGGGTTGTCGTCTCGGTGGGCATCACATCAGGATCTTTTTCTGGAGGCGATGCCGCGGGGCGGATTTATATCAAATCGATTTCCGGAACATTTACTGCAGCCGATACGTTGTCGGCTCCATCAACCGCAACAGCTGACTGCGATAGCGCTCAAACAGCTGTCACTCTGCCGCCAGGAGGTAAATATGAGTTCTACAATTACAACTTTGGTGGTTCGATTGGCACTTATAGCATGTGGGGCGTTAATGGCGTCGGCCGTGGCTTTAGCTTTGATGGCACTGATTTCTCCTTTATACATATCACGGGCCTCACTGATTCAACCGACAAACCCCAGCATGTTGCCGCCCACAAAAAGCATCTGTTTTTCTCGATTGGATCATCCGTGCAACATTCCAGTACGGGCCTCCCGTATGAGTGGAATGCCATTACCGGCGCTGCCGAGCTCGCCACCGGTGATATTGTTACCGGAATGCAGGATCAACCCGGCGGCACGCTGGCGATATTCAATCGCAATCGTACCTATGTCCTCTACGGAAATGACATTAACGATTGGGATCTGACTGACTACAACCTGGAAAAAGGTGCGATCGAGTGGTCAATTCAGGATGTCGGTTCTTCGATCTACTTCGATGATCGCGGCGTATCGATGCTGCGGCATTCCGACAAATTCGGTGACTTTACGCTCAATACGATTTCGGAGTTGGTTGACCCGCTCATTCAGGCCAAGAAGCGCCTTCTGGTCGATTCGGTAAGGATTCGCTCCAAAGACCAGTATCGGGTGTTTTTTAGCGACGGAACCGGCCTCATATTGCGCGTCGATACGAACCCGCAGCATCGCTCGGGTCAGCGCTACGAGTTCATGCCGATCGCTTATACCGCGCAGGTCACGTCAATTTGCTCCGAGGAAGATACCGCCGGTTATGAGCGGACGTTTTTCGGTTCTGACGATGGATTCGTTTACGAGGCGGAAAAGGGTGAGTCTTTCGACGGCGGAGTGATTAAGTTTTTTATGCGACTGGCTTTTGCGCATTGTCAGTCGCCGCGGCAAAAGAAGCGATTTCACAAGGCCACGTTTCAGGTAGATGCGCCAGACCAGACTGCTATCAGCTTTTCCCCTGAATTTTCCTACGGCGCACAGCCGGGAACGGTCTCACTGCCGGTCGCGGATTTCAGTACCGGCGGCGGGGAGTGGGACGGTGAGGCATTCTGGGGAGAGTTTATCTGGGACGGTCAGCTGATCGGGGAAGCAGAGGCATATATCGAGGGACAGGGGATCAACATTTCCTTGGCAATATTGGGCGAAACGAACTACGAGCGCGCTCATACGTGGGAATCTTGCACTTATAACTACTCTACCCGAGGTCTGCGAAGGTAATGGCAAACGATTATTTTAACCACGTAGCGAATCGAGTTTCGGCAGGCACGCGCGCAATCTCGGCCAATGTCAATGATGTTGCGGACGAGATCTCGATTGGTCTCGATAAACTGCCAACTGAAAATGAGCTCAAATTGGGCTTGACGCGTTATGCGGTCGATAGCGGCGTAGCGGACGCATACGTTCTCACGATGCCCTATACGCCGACCTTGACTGATGGCTTTAATCTGCTTTTCAAGGCCGTGAACGCGAACACAGGCGCGTCCACGGTAAACGTGAACGGGCTCGGCGCAAAGTCAATCGTCAACCCCGATGGTTCTGCTTTGATTTTGGGCACTTTTGGCTCAAACGCGATTGTCATTATCGCCTACGAGTCGATTGGCGATCGCTTTATCCTGGTCTCGCAAAATCCTGCTCAGGCAGCCTTGGCTCAATCGAGCGCGATTGCCGCGGCGGCCAGCGCAGGGGATGCCAGCACTAGCGAGGGCAATGCTGCCACGTCTGAAAGCAATGCTCTCGGTAGCGCAAATTCAGCGGGAGCAGCTCAGACCGCGGCAGAGGCCGCGCAAACGGCTGCGGAATTGGCTTACGATTCATTCGATGATCGCTACCTGGGCTCGAAAGCGTCCGATCCGACGCTTGATAACGATGGCAACGCATTGCTGACCGGTGCGCTGTACTGGAACAGCACCGGCAACCTGATGAAAGCATACAACGGCGCAACCTGGGCCGACGTCGCGAGCGATGTCAGCAAGGTCGGTACGCCGATCAATGATCAGGTGGGCGTCTGGACCGGCGATGGCACGATTGAGGGCACTGCAGGCCTGACGTTTGGAGTAAATCACGTTCTGCAGGTCGGCGACGGATCACAGGTCGCAACGGCGATTAACGTCGAGGGCACTGCAACCGCAAATCCCGCAATCCGGCTTTATCAAAGCGCGTCGAACAGGGCGACGATGCAATTTGTCGATAGTGGCGATGTGTTACAGATTGTTAATCTTGTTGGGCCCATAGAGCTCCGGCCGAATAACGGCACGCCAGGGTCGATTACAGTTGAAACCGATGGGGCGTTGACGCTAATTGCTGCGAACACGGCCCACCCTTCGCTTAATGTTCCGCATGGCACGGCACCGACTACTCCGGCTAATGGCGACATTTGGTCCACGACAGCAGGGTTTTTCGCTCGAATTAATGGCGCGACTGTTGATCTTTCGGCAAATAACGCCCCCTGGACCTATACACTGCAGACCGGCACTACCTATACGGCAGTAGTGGGTGACTTTGTTGCCGCCAGCAACACGGGCGCGGTTACCATTACCCTGCCCAGCGGCCATAGCGTGAACGACACGATTATTGTCAAGAAAACAGGCTCTGGCGGCACGGTAACGGTCGACGGCAATGCTTCCGAAACAATCGACGGCGCGCTGACGTTTCCCCTGACGGCTCTAAATGCCTCAATAACACTAATTTCTGACGGCACAAACTGGTTAATCGTATGAG
>JAOTWM010000276.1 GCA_029862885.1 Gammaproteobacteria bacterium | reverse complement strand
ATGCTTGCGCACCACCGGGTCGTATTTTTTCATTTCAATCTTCTCGGTGATCGTTTTCTTATTCTTAGTGGTGGTATAGAAATGGCCGGTACCGGCGCTGGAGACCAATTTAATTTTATCGCGCATCGGTCTAGACCCTCACCCCTCGAGCACGGATGTCGCTCAGCACGGCATCGATGCCATTCTTGTCGATGGTTCGCAGACCTTGCGACGAAACTCGAAGTCGAACCCAGCGATTCTCAGTCTCGACCCAAAATCGGCGGTCGTGGAGATTCACATGGAACGAACGCCGGGTTTTGTTGTTTGCGTGCGAGACGTTATTGCCACGCATCGTACGTTTTCCAGTTACTTGGCAGATTTTTGACATCACGCTGTACCGTTAGCCTAGGCTGAAGCGCCCATTAAGCCTCAAATAGGGCGCGTTTTATAACAGAATTCACCCGCATTGACCAGTTTCAGCGCCCCGATTTATAGCATTCCGCGGTCGCTCAGCGCCACCGGCTCGCCTTCGCCGATTATCAGATGATCCAGCAAGTGCACATCAACTAGCGCGAGCGCCTCTTTTAAGCGCCGCGTCAGGGCCTGATCCGCACCGCTCGGTTCGGCGACCCCGGACGGGTGATTATGGGCCACGATTACGGCAGCCGCGTTGAGAGCGAGCGCCCGACGCGCGACCTCCCGCGGGTGCACTGAGGCGGCGTCGATCGTGCCCTGAAAGAGCTCCTCGCAGTCGATAACGAAATGCCGTGTATTCAGAAAAATCGCGAGGAACACCTCTCGATCGCGATCGCGAAGTGCCGCGGTTAGGTATTGAGAGGCTTGATGGGGATTCGACAGCGGCCCATCGCGAAACATGCGCTCGCGAAGCATTCGTCGGCCCAGCTCCACGGCGGCTTGTAACATCGCATACTTGGCAACCCCGATTCCGGTCACACTCAGCAGCTCGACGCGCCCAGCGCGCAATACCGCTCGTAATCCACCAAAATTCTTAAGCAAGCACCGTGCGAGCATCACCGCATCGACGCCGGCGCGGCCCGAACCGACAAAAATCGAAAATAATTCAGCGTCCGACAACGCCGCCGGACCCCGCGCTGTGAGCTTTTCTCGGGGCCTTTCGGCCGCTGGCCAATCCTTGATTCCCATCGTCGCACCTCCTTGTGTCGACCGAGCTTAGGATCAATCCGATCACGGGTCCTGCGCCGTTTCCTGTCCCGGCAGAACCGCAGTACACTTTACCCATGACAGACGCGTTGTACAATAAGCACGTGGTGGTCGGGATTACGGGCGGAATCGCGGCGTACAAAATCCCCGATTTAGTCCGGCGCCTGCGTGAACGGGGCGCTGAGGTCCGCGTCGTACTTACCGCAAACGCCACCCAGTTTATTACGCCGCTGACGCTACAGGCCGTCAGTGGCCATACCGTGCATTGCGACCTGTTGGACCCTGCCGCCGAATCGGGAATGGGTCATATCGAGCTCGCGCGCTGGGCGGATATAGTGTGCGTGGCTCCTGCCAGTGCCAATTTCCTGGCCCGACTGGCACATGGGTTTGGCGATGACCTGCTGACGACGTTGTGTTTGGCTACCACCGCGCAGATTGTGGTGGCGCCCGCGATGAATCAGCAAATGTGGCAAAATTCGCGCACCCAGGCCAACCTGGCGATCCTGCAACAGCATTCGATCGCTATCATTGGTCCCGCGATCGGCGATCAAGCATGCGGCGACACGGGCCCCGGTCGCCTCGTCGATCCGGCCGACATCGTAGCGCAGTTGGCCGATTCTCTTAGCGCCCGAACATTGGAGGGCATATCGGTATTGATCACCGCCGGTCCGACCTGGGAGGCCATCGACCCGGTCCGCGGACTGACCAATCACAGCTCGGGAAAAATGGGTTACGCGACAGCGGCAGCGGCCGCAAACGCGGGGGCGAAAGTCACATTGATATCCGGGCCCACCGCCCTAGCACCACCGGCGGAAGTCACCTTGGTGCCGGTTACGGCGGCCCGGGAAATGCACGGTGCGGTTCAAGACCGAATCGATCATTGCGATATTTTCATAGCCGTCGCAGCCGTGGCGGATTACCGCCCAGTCCGCAAGGCCAGGCAGAAAATTAAGAAAAACGAGTCACGGATGACGTTGGAATTGATCCGAAATCCGGACATCCTCGCGTCGGTGACGGCACGCCGTAACGCCCCGTTCACGGTTGGATTTGCGGCCGAAACCAGCGATCTAAAAGCCCATGCGACGCACAAACTACGACGCAAACGGATTGATCTCATCGCCGCCAACGCGGTGGGTGACGGAATCGCGTTTGGCAGCGACACAAATGCGCTGACTCTAATCGACAACAATGGTGCGATCGAAATCGGACCCGCGCCGAAACTCGAGCTGGCACGAACCTTAATTGCGGAAATCGCCGAACGCTACCATGCAAAAGCTTCAGCTCAAGATTCTTGACCCACGGCTTGGCACGCAATTTCCAATGCCGGACTACGCAACCAGCGGGTCCGCCGGGGTCGATTTGCGAGCATGTGTCGACCAAACATTGGTTGTCGAACCCGGTGCCTGTCATCTGATCGCATCCGGGTTGGCGGTGCATATCGGCAGTCCCGATCTCGCAGCCGTATTGCTTCCCCGTTCCGGGCTTGGTCATAAGCACGGTATCGTACTCGGCAACTTGGTGGGTCTCATCGATTCCGATTATCAAGGCGAAATCATGATTTCATGCTGGAACCGCGGTGACCAACCGTTCGCAATAGAACCGGGCGACCGAGTCGCACAACTCGTGTTCGTACCGATACATCAGGTCCAGTTTGACATCGTGCACGAATTCGAAACGTCCCAGCGCAGTGCTGGCGGCTTCGGACACACCGGACAAAATTGAATTGCCGCCGATCGCCTCGAGAAAGTGTTCCTATCCGATCACGCCGCCGACTGGCTTAGTGCTACACTTTATGACCATATATATCGACCGAATCTGACTCGGTGCGGCCGGTAGGGAATTTATGTTGAAGCGAATACCTTGCGAATCGAACGACCCACTCAGCATGAGGACCGTGGCCCACGCCAATTTGATGCCACGCCGGATCGGCCATCCCAACAGGTGCTGTCGATGAGCCAGGCCGCGGCGCTCAGCATAAGACGACACCTGCTGCAGATGATCGTGCTGTCAACACTGGCGATATTGGCCGTGGGTACGTGGGCGGCATTCGCGGAGCCGATGTTATGGGCCTGGGTGGCGGGTATTTGCGGTGTCGCGGCGGCGGCCCAAGCTTGGATTGCGGTTCGCCTGTACCGCTCGATCAGACGGGATATTTCGCAGCTCACAATGGTCGTTGGACGACTCGGCGAAGGTATCGTGGAACGCCCGTTTCGGTATCGCACCGCAGAATTGGATGCCTTGGCGACCACGATACAAACGGTCGGCAACGGCCTTATTGACCGGCAACGCGCTCTATCCAACATCGGCTTCACCGACCATCTCTCAAGAATCGACAATCGCCGCTCTTTGGATCGGAAACTTCGCGAGTACTGGGATATCTCCCAACGTGGCTACCCGATATCGGCTCTGCTCATAGATATCGATCGATTCAAAGATATCAACGATCGGTACGGCCACGATGCCGGAGATGTTCTAATTCGGCGCTTTGCCGAATTCCTGGTACGAAGTGTTCGCGACAGCGACTTTGTTGCACGCTTGGGTGGCGACGAGTTCTGCGTGGTATTCCCCTATGAAAGCATCGATACTGCGATCGATCTCGCGCGGCGCCTGCGCCACACGATTCCGCAATTTACGACGATCAACAATAATTTGAAATGTCCACTTGGTTGGACTGGCGGTTTGGCCGAAATTCATCCCGACGACGAAGACTATCGGCAAATTCTTGGTCGGGCCGATCGCGCCATGCTGCAAGCCAAGGCGGCCGGACGTAATCGCACCATCGTGTATACCGACTCTGCGCCATTGAAACTGATCGCTTGAGAATTACCGTGGCGTGGGGTGCAAGACTTCAAGAATCACGACTACGGGTTCGCCAGCTCTCTGAGTCCGAAATTCGATGCGACGTTCGGAACAATTTAGGTTGTAAGTAGGTATACACTTGGCAATTATGCACTGATGTCTCTTATAATTCGTGACGTCTGCCACGTGGTGCTTTAACCCACTTCCGAATTTCGATAATCGCAGCGCATACCCGCCAATATCAGAGGCAAAAACATGACGAGTTCAACCGACGATCCGCATGGGCCCGGCGATGAATCCTACCTTTTTGCGACCAATGCAGGGTTCTTGGAAGAACTTTATCGGCGTTACGATGCCAATCCTGAACAGGTAGATAGCGCTTGGCGCCAGCGTTTCGACAGCCTTAATGGCCGTGGCGACACAGTAGTAGACAGCGGCACTAAATCGGCGCCACACGCAGGTGCGGCCACCGCGACAACATGGACCGCCGAAGCCGCGCAGAAACAATCCTCGGTATTGCGATTGATCAATGCCTATCGAATGCGTGGCCATCAAGTCGCACGTCTCGACCCGCTGGAATTAACCGAGGCACCGGAAGTACCGGATTTAGATCTCGCGTTCAATCGCCTCGACGAGCATGACCTGGACACGGTATTCGACACCGGGTCATTGGCAGCAGCCAAGCGCCTGACCCTGCGACAGATTATCGATGTCGCAGACTATGTATATTGCGGCTCGGTCGGCAGCGAGTACATGCACATTACCGACACTCGGGAAAAGCGCTGGGTACAGGCGCATCTGGAGCGAATTCCCGCGCGGCCGCGATATCCGGACACGCAGCGTCGCCAAATCCTCAATCGCCTCACGATGGCAGAAGGTCTTGAGAGATACCTGCACACCAAGTACGTGGGCCAAAAACGCTTTTCCTTGGAAGGCGCCGACTGCGTGATTCCTATGCTCTACGATCTTATCCAACGTGCCGGCAGCATGGGGACAAAGGAGATCGTGATCGGTATGGCGCATCGCGGCCGCCTCAATGTATTGGTGAATACTCTCGGCAAAGCCCCGGGCGATCTATTCGGCGAATTCGAGGGCAAATACAGCACCAGCAACGGCAGCATCGACTCCGGAGATGTGAAGTATCACCAAGGATTTTCATCGGATATTGCCACCCCTGGAGGCACGGTACATTTGGCGTTGTCGTTTAACCCTTCGCATCTCGAAATTATCGACCCCGTGGTGGAAGGCTCGGTGCGGGCTCGCCAACATCGCCGCAAAGACTACACCCACGACACCGTGATGCCGATTCTCGTCCACGGCGACGCTGCATTCGCCGGACAAGGCGTGGTTATGGAAACGCTCAATATGTCCCAGGCGCGCGGATTCGCTAACGGCGGTACGTTGCATATTATTATCAACAACCAAATTGGCTTTACGACAAGCAATCCGTTGGATGCGCGCTCGACGGTTTATTGCACTGAAGTCGCAAAAATGGTGCAAGCACCGATTTTCCATGTCAACGGCGACGATCCAGACGCGGTTATTTTCGTAACGCGCTTGGCGCAGGATTTTCGTATGGAGTTCAAAAAAGACGTCGTGATCGACCTAGTCTGTTATCGACGCCATGGACACAACGAGGCCGACGAGCCGAGTGTCACGCAACCCATCATGTATAAAAAGATCAAAGCGCACCCGACGACGCGACAGCTATACGCTCAGAAACTCGTTGCCGAGGGTGTAATTAGCAGCAATGCCGACGAGCGCATGCAGACGGAATACCGCGACGCACTGGATAACGGCCACATCGTGGCGGGTCAGGTCATCGACCCTGAAAAAGGGAAATTCATGGTGGATTGGTCACCGTATTTGAACGTTGCATGGACCCATAGCGCCGACACCTCGATCCCCGTAGATCGGCTCCGCAAGATGGCGGAGCGCTTGCACGAGGTACCTAGCGACTTCAAATTGCATCCGCGAATAAACAAGATTCGCGATGATCGCGTCAAGATGGCCGCCGGTGAGCTACCGCTTGATTGGGGATTCGCCGAGACGATGGCCTACGCGACTTTGATCGAGGATGGATATTCGGTGCGCCTGTCGGGGCAGGACTGTGGCCGCGGCACGTTTTTTCACCGCCATGCGATACTGCACAACCAGACCGATCACCGCGTTTATATTCCACTTAAAAGCATTCGCGATGCCGATGCGTTTACCGTTATCAATTCTCTGCTATCGGAAGAAGCAGTGCTCGGATTCGAGTACGGTTATGCCACCACCGATCCTATGACATTGGCCGTGTGGGAAGCACAGTTCGGTGATTTCGCAAACGGCGCGCAAGTCGTTATTGATCAGTTCATCTCTAGTGGTGAAGCCAAGTGGGGGCGTTTGTGCGGCCTTACTTTACTGCTTCCGCATGGTTATGAGGGGCAGGGCCCCGAGCATTCCTCAGCTCGGCTTGAGCGCTACCTGCAACTATGCGCTGAACACAATATGCAAGTCTGTGTGCCGACTACTCCGGCACAAATATTTCACTTGCTCCGCAGGCAGATGGTACGGCCGCTACGCCGACCGCTGGTGATCATGTCACCAAAGAGCCTGTTGCGGCACAAACTCGCCACCTCGCAGCTCGAAGAATTGGCGAATGCGCAATTCGAACCCGTACTGGATGAGAGCAATAGCAAACTTGACGCGCAGGAA
>JAOTWM010000275.1 GCA_029862885.1 Gammaproteobacteria bacterium | reverse complement strand
TATGAGCAGTTATCGCGCGCGCTAACGCAAGCCAGACAGAAACTTGAAATTGACAACGCCGCCTACAGCGAGCTGAAGGCGGCGTATGAGTCGTCGACGTCGCAGATTCACGCGCTGCGCGAAGATCTCGATTTTTACCGCAGCATTATTTCCCCTGACGATGGAAGAGCTGGGATTCGTGTGCAGGATTTGGTTATTGTGCCCACCGCCACCGGCCCCGAATTTCGCTACGAAGTTACACTGATCCAGGCGCTCAAGCACGACGCTGAAATCGAGGGTGAAGTGGCGCTGGATATCGAGGGCCGTCAGGACGGAGAATTGGCGACTCTGTCGGGTGCCACCTTGGGAACGCAGGCAGAACCCGTAAAATTTCGTTATTTTCAGAATGTTGAGGGACAGTGGCGTTTACCGGAAGGATTCACCCCGCAGCGCGTGCGCGTCACGGTGATTGCGGCACCGGACTCGGCGTTGATCGCGGAACGGTGGTATCCTTGGCCTTCCACATAATTTGTTCCACTACGTTGAGGTTTGATAAGCATGGTAGGGAAAAAGTCGGCCCCGGATAAACCGGCGGACAGCATTGGTACATTAATCGGTGCGGATACCGAGATAGAGGGCGATATCCGATTTAGCGGTGGGTTGCGGGTGGACGGCAAGGTGGTCGGCCGGATTCAGGCGGACGGCGCCGACAACAGCACCCTCGTGGTGGGCGAATCGGGCAAAGTGGATGGCGATCTGCGCGCCGCTCATGTGATTATTGACGGCAACGTACGCGGTAGTATCGAGGCGCAAGGTCAGATCGGCTTGCAAGCCCATGCATTGGTCACCGGCGATTTGTCATGTCGTTCGATCGACATGGCGTTGGGCTCGAGGCTCAACGGCAAGCTGATATGTGATCCCGGACGCGGCGGCGCCGGGACGCCAATCATGGAGGCCACCGAGGGTGGTTCTTGATTTTCTGGAATTACGGCCCCATCCCCTACTAGACCGGGTATTTTCCCCGAGGTCCGAATTCTTCAGGATATATACGGATTAGAGGCCGAGAATCGTAAGACATCATGCAATCTGATTCAGATTCTGCGCAGGTGGTTTTCACCGACAGCGCCGCTGATCGTGTCCGCAATATGGTGGCGGAACAAGGCGATGCGGATTTAAAGTTGCGCGTATTCGTTCGCGGTGGTGGATGTTCCGGTTTTCAATATGGTTTTGAATTCGACTCGGTGGCTAATGAAGACGATTTTGCAATCGATAATCGCGGCGTAACATTGCTCGTGGACGCGCTGAGTTTTCAGTATTTAATGGGATCGGAGGTCGATTATAAGGACGATCTGTTGGGAGCGCGGTTTACCGTGACCAACCCCAATGCCACGGCCACTTGCGGTTGCGGTTCGTCGTTCGCGATATAGCCATCGTCCCTAATAAATAAATACCCTTTATTGGCTGTTCGTGGCGCCGTCGTTAATTCGATTTTGGACCATACGGAGGCAGATACACGGCGCCGAGTACCGTCGGGTGCCGCGCACCGGTTACGGTCGGTACGTTCCCCGGGAGACCATCTAGGCGTTGTTTCGCCAGCCACGCGAACGCGGCCGCCTCGACCCAGTCGGGATCCATACCAAGATCGGCGGCAGTGCCCACGGGAATTTCGTTGGCGGCGCGCTGCAGCGCGGCCATTAGCGTGGGATTGTGGGCTCCACCACCGCACACGCTGAGTCGATGGGTCGTCGGCAAATATTGCTGTACCGCATCGACGATCGTCGTCGCGGTTAATTGTACCAATGTGGATTGCACGTCAGCCGGTTTAAGATTTGTCGGCCTCGACGCCAGTAATGCATCTAACCAGTCGAGATTGAAATATTCGCGACCGGTTGCTTTTCGGCGGCGCGATGGCCAGATACGGATCGGCCAGCATCGCCTTTAACAGTTCCGCATCGACCGATCCCGAAGCACCCCATTCGCCGTTTCGATCGAAGGCTTGGTGCTGATGCCGGTTGATCCAAAGATCCAACAGCGTATTTCCCGGGCCAGTGTCGAATCCGAGGGTCGGCTGCTGCGCGTTTGCCGGCAGATACGACACGTTGGCGATACCGCCAATATTCACAATGCAACGCGATTCCAAGTGGTCCTGGAAAACGGCACGGTGAAACGCCGGGGCCAGAGGAGCGCCTTGGCCACCCGCGGCCATATCGGCGGCACGAAAATCCACCACCGCGGCGATCCCGGTGAGTTCTGCGATCACGGCACCACTACCTAATTGCAGCGTAAACGGATATTCGCCGGCGGGATTATGCAGCACGGTTTGGCCGTGGCTGCCGATTGCCTGGACCCGGTTCGGATTCATTCCCGACATGACGGAGTGCGCGGCCCCGGCGAACAGCTCTCCCAATTGTATGTTGAGCTCACCGACGCGTTGCAAAGCGACGGGTTGCGTGGGCGAGGTGCGGGCTAATTCCTCGACAGCGCGGCGTACTCGCGCCGCATAGGGCACGGAACACGCGTTGTCGATGTGAAACTTACCATCGTCGGCGATTCGGGCAAGGACCGCATCGATGCCATCGGTGCTGGTGCCGGATATGAGCCCGACGTAATAGTCGGTCACGTCACAGTCCAAATGATTTGCGGTCGGGATATGGCGCGACGCGGTGCTAGAGTACTAATCGGCCAGTGCGACCGCGCTTGGCGCCCGCATGCTGTCGAGACGGGCCGTCCAAACCTGTGCATCGCGCAAAAATACCTCGCGGTATTTACTGTCGATAGGATCCGCTTTCGGTTGCTTAAATTTCAACGGGTCGCGATGAACGCCGTTGACCCGAAATTCGTAATGCAGGTGCGGGCCTGTGGCTAGGCCTGTGCTGCCAATATAGCCGACGATTTGGCCTTGGCGGACCGTTTGCCCGGTTTTAAGACCCTTGCCGTAGCGGGATAGATGGGCGTACAGCGTACTGTAGTTGCCGCCGTGCCGAATCACAATTGATTTACCGTAACCGCCGCTCGTCCCAACCCTAACAACGCGACCGTCGGCGGTCGCCAAAATCGGCGTGCCCCGTGGTGCGGCGTAGTCGACACCTTGGTGAGCGCGCCAGGTCTTGAGCACTGGGTGGTAACGGCGCTTCGAAAATGTGGACGAGACACGGCTGAATTTGACCGGGGAGCGTAAGAAGGTGCGGCGCAGAGATCGGCCTTCCGGAGTGAAATAAGCCTCGAATCCGTCGCCGCCAATGTGGCGGATCGCACGGTAGGTCTCGCCATCGTTGATGAACTCTGCCGCCACAATTCCCCCGTTGCCGATTTTTTCTCCGTCGACGAACTGTTCTTCGTAGATCACCGCGAATCGATCTCCGCGGCGCAGGTCGAGGACGAAATCGATATCCCACCCAAAAATAGCCACCAGCTTTATCAGCAACGGGTCGGACAGTCCGGCCTTCCCGCCGGCACGAAACAGCGACGACTCGATGGTGCCATACGCCTGCGCATGACGAATTTCCAATTGTCGTTGTTCGTTGCCCACCTCATAGCGGCTATCGCTCCGCTGTATAGAGAGGTATTCGATTGGATCCAATTCATAATGCAGCGCAGCAAACTCACCGGCCTGGTCGGTGCCGATGCGCAGTTCCCGGCCCGGTCGCAGCTTCGTCAACACGCTTGCACCGTCTAATCCGGCGAGTTTAATGGCGTCGGCCGGACGCAGCCCACGGCGGAGAAATATCCCTGCCAAGGTATCGCCTTTGCGGATAATCACGCTGGACCACTCGTGCGCATCGGCTGGAGCCGTGGCCACACTCGACGTTGCGGGAATGTCGGTAATTGTGCGCTGTATTCGCGCCAGCGCGATCTCAGCCATCGGTGCAGGTGAGTCGGCGGCTGTGCCGGAAGTTGCCGTGCCGACGCTTACAGCAATCGGTACTTCTGACGTTGGATCGGTGCCGGACGCGGTGCGCGCAGTCTCGTCGAATGGATACGTGAGCGTCTTGGTGTCTGGACCCACGGACAGCTCTTCTATCGGTTTATCGTTGCTGTCCAGCGCCGCATCCGAACCTGACCCGAGGAACATCCAGCCGCCCACAGCAGACCCAACCAATGCCACAAAAACCCAGTTGCCACGCCGTTTGGGGCGTAGTTGCGGGCGATTGTTGCGGGTTGGATTGAGGAGATATTTGAGGTCGCGAGAGAATAGCGCGTTATCGCGTTTTCCCACCGGATATCCTTTGGTATGAAGGTGATTTTGGCCCGTACTGTACAAATTTATTAGAAACACGTCAAAATGCAATGTTCATACTGACAGAAATTTGCGACACTCGGTCTCGCTTTCCGCGGCCGAGGGAAGTGCGGAACGGCCAAGCCGGTCGACCGCCTCCGCGATAACTCGAATCAACTCTCGTTGCCGATCGCACCGTATCAACAGTAATAAGTGGTTCAAAAACAATGAGGGTCCTAGTGTCGTGTCCCGTAAATAAGACGTATTTCAGCGTGCCAAGAAGCGTCCTGGCGCTAGGCGCGCGGAGGAGGAATAGCCGTAGCAATTGCGACGCGAGGCAACGACGCGAATGGGCGCTTCTTGGCACGCCCTCCAGGAACCCCCCAATGGGTCCACTCCGTCGTTGCCGTCCTTGGAAAGGGCTGGCCATTCCCTGCGGACTGCGCCTAGTATTGAACCCATTGGGGGGCTCTGAAACACAACCTATTTACGGGACCGGACACTAAGTGTCGCCTGCTGAAAATGTTGCCCTGGCAATGCAAGAAATTCGCCGTGGTGCCGAAGAGATTCTGCTCGAATCGGAGTTGCTTGACCGCCTGGGTGGTGGCCGCCCGCTGCGGATAAAGGCCGGTTTCGACCCGACGGCACCCGATTTGCATCTCGGGCACACGGTGTTGATAAACAAGATGCGGCAGTTCCAGGAACTCGGGCATGAGGCGATCTTTCTGATCGGAGATTTTACCGGCATGATCGGCGACCCCTCCGGCAAAAATGTGACCCGTAAAGTAATGACGCGAGAGGATGTCGAAGCCAACGCCGAGACCTACGAGCGCCAGATATACCGCATCCTGGATCCGGACCGGACCACGGTAGCCTTCAATTCGAAGTGGATGGGCGCGATGTCCGCGGCCGATTTGATCGCATTAGCCGCCAATCACACGGTGGCGCGAATGCTGGAGCGGGACGACTTTCGCAAGCGTTACCAGGGCGGGCAGGCGATTGCGATCCATGAGTTTTTGTACCCGCTAGTGCAAGGTTACGACTCGGTCGCATTGCAAGCCGACGTCGAGCTCGGAGGCACCGATCAAAAATTCAATTTACTGGTGGGTCGGGAGTTACAAAAGATCCACGGCCAACCGCCCCAAGTGGTACTGACGGTGCCGTTACTCGAGGGGCTCGACGGCGTGCAGAAAATGTCGAAGTCCCTCGGGAACTACATCGGCATCGCCGAGAATCCGGCGGATATGTTCGGTAAGGTGATGTCGGTATCCGACGAACTCATGTGGCGATACTTTGAATTGCTGAGTTTTCGGCCGAGCCGAGATATCGACGAATTGCGTCGTGGAGTCGATGCGGGCGCCAACCCGCGGGACATCAAATTTGAGTTGGCGATCGAATTGGTGGGGCGATTTCATTCCGCAGCCGACGCCGAGCATGCCAAAGCCGAATTCATCCGGCGTTTTCAACAAGGCGGTTTGCCGGACGATGTCCCTGAGCTCACGGTCGCGGCGGCCGACGGTCGCTTGGCCCTACCCAATCTGTTGAAAGCGGCGGGTATGACGCCCAGTACCTCCGAGGCGATACGGATGATCAAACAGGGTGCCGTGCGCATCGATGGGGAGCGGGTTGCCGATCCACGGCGTGAGATTGCGGCTGGCTCGACTCACTTGTATCAGGTCGGCAAACGCCGGTTCGCACGAGTTCGGTTGCAGTCAAATTAGCGCCAAGAAATTCCGCATAGCAATAGTTGGATTGCTTGATTTTGTTGGCAATTTGGCCGCAGCACCGATTTATTTTGCTACACCCAGAAAGATCGGTTGACCCGTGGCCGCGGGAGCGTATAATCCGCCTCCTCGCTGCATCCCGGTCCGGGGCGCGGCCGCTCTTTTTCAAATTGGAACAAGCAGATTGTGCGAGCGCTTCTGGAAGTCGTGATCTCCATCCAGAAATATGAGCTTCGCGGTAACCACTGATCGATTGATCGGCCGGTTGTTGCAAGCTTTAAAGTAATGCCGTCCCTGCGGGGACAACAAAACTTAAACTGGAGAGTTTGATCGTGGCTCAGATTGAACGCTGGCGGCATGCTTAACACATGCAAGTCGAACGGTAACAGGCAAAAAGCTTGCTTTTTGCGCTGACGAGTGGCGGACGGGTGCGTAACACGTAGGAATCTACCCAGTAGTGGGGGACAACCCGAGGAAACTCGGGCTAATACCGCATACGCCCTACGGGGGAAAGCGGGGGACTTTAGGGCCTCGCGCTATTGGATGAGCCTGCGCCCGATTAGCTTGTTGGTAAGGTAACGGCTTACCAAGGCGACGATCGGTAGCTGGTCTGAGAGGATGACCAGCCACACTGGGACTGAGACACGGCCCAGACTCCTACGGGAGGCAGCAGTGGGGAATATTGGACAATGGGGGCAACCCTGATCCAGCAATGCCGCGTGTGTGAAGAAGGCCTTCGGGTTGTAA
>JAOTWM010000274.1 GCA_029862885.1 Gammaproteobacteria bacterium | reverse complement strand
CGGCTCGGTTGATATATACGATATTTCGAATCTCCCGCATCAGACTTGCGTTGAGCGTGATCTCTCTTTGCCTCTCGGCTATGTCCCTCGCCGTCTGAGGAATGGACTCCCGTTGGGTCGGATTGAGCTGCACGATAATGACATCGGATGAATCGCAGTTGTGCAACAACGGTTCGAGTGTGGGATTACCCATAAAGCCCCCATCCCAGTAGGCATCCCCGTTGATTTCGATAGCATGATGAAGCTCGGGCAAACATGCCGAGGCCAGCAGGACCTGTGGCGAGATTTCACGGCTGGTAAAAATGCGGAGCCGGTTGGTGCGAACATTGGTTGCCGAGATAAAGAGCTTTATCGAATGACAGTTGCGAAGGCAATCGTAGTCGATTGTGTCTTCCAGCACCTTCTGCAGCGGGTTGATGTTGAAGGGATTGAATTGATATGGCGACGCAAAACGAGATACCGTATCGAACAATGCCGACATCGGCGACCAGCCGTCCCAGGTTGGGTTGAAAAGAGGCGACTGGTAAGGGCTGAAGGAACCGAGTCGACTCATCGCCTTCCAGAAGTTATGGAGCTTGCCTTTCGCGAGATCGGTACCGCCTTTTTCGAAACCATCCGCCAACACCGCGGCATTCATCGCACCGGCACTGGTCCCGCTGATACCGGTGATGCGTAGATTCGTCTCCTCCAGCAAGCGATCAAGCACCCCCCAGGTAAACGCACCATGGGTCCCGCCGCCCTGCAGGGCCAGTGTAATGTTCTTTTGCTTGGCCAAAGTTATTCCATGAACCAGCCGTGGGTCACCACAATAGACTGGCCGGTTAAGGCATTAGTCGGGAATGTAGCGAGAAATAGGGCCACGTTAGCCACATCCTCAAGGGTGGTGAATTCCCCGTCTACCGTGTCCTTGAGCATCATGGTTTTGATTACCTCTTCCTCACTAATTCCTAATTCGGCCGCTTGTTCGGGAATCTGTTTTTCGACTAGTGGGGTGAGCACAAACCCCGGGCAGATGACGTTAGCCCGAATGCCATATTTAGCCCCTTCCTTTGCGATCACACGACATAATCCCAATAGACCGTGTTTCGCCGTCACGTAAGGCGCCTTAAGCGGAGAAGCCACTTTCGAATGCGCCGAGCCCATCAGAATCACGCTACCGCCGTTGCCTTGATTCACCATTTTGCGCATACACGCACGCGTAGTTAGAAACGCACCGTCTAAATGAATTGCGATGAGCTTTTTCCAATCTCGATAGTCCAGCTCCACGATCGGATCGATATGTTGAATGCCGGCGTTGCTGACCAGGATGTCCACGCTGCCGTAGTGTTCCGCCAGGGCGTCCGTAGCGGCTTCGACTTCATTTTCATCAGTCACGTCCATTCGCAGGGGCATAGCCGCCGCGCCGATTTCTGCCGCGGTTGCGGTGGCCGCATCCATATTGATGTCCGCGATGCCGACGTTCAGGCCCGCCTCGACATAGGCTTCGGCAATTGTCCGTCCAATTCCACTGGCGGAACCCGTCACCAGGGCGACTTTGTTATTGACTGTCATGTGTATTTTCTCTGATCGTTAGCATTTTCGGAGATGCTCGGCACTTCTGCGGGTTTCAGTTCAGACTTGATCGGCGTAACCCAACCCGGTCAGAAATAATCGGGTTCGTTGCCGGCTTTCCACTTGATGCTACAGCCCAAGCTGGGGTGTTGCTCGGTTGGCACGGGCTGGTCTTGCAGGACCGCATCCAACGCTTTGCGTAGATCCTGGCCCGTCACCGCCACATTATTCCCCGGTCGGCTCGCATCGAATTGGCCGCGGTAGGCCAATTTATGATCCTTGTCGAACAGAAAGAAATCCGGCGTGCAGGCGGCCCGGTAACTCTTGGCCACTTCCTGCGTTTCGTCGTATAGATACGGGAAGGTATAACCTATCTTCTTTACTTCTTCGGCCATCTTCTCCGGACTGTCGCCGGGATGCGTCCTGACGTCATTAGCGTTGATCCCGATCACTGCCACATTCTTGGCCTGATATTCGCGAGCAAATTCCGCGAATTGATACGCGATATGTTTCACATAGGGGCAGTGGTTGCACATGAATACCACGAGTGTGGCGCGTGCATGCTGGCAGTCGGCCAGCGACACCACCCGTCCTGTGGTGTCGGGGAGACTGAAGTCGGGAGCCGCGGTGCCTAAGTCCAACATGATTGAGGAAACACCCACAATGTCAGAGCCTCCTACTCCAAGAACGGATGGTCAAGAAACACATCTTACTGCGCTTTAATAGCCGCCTCAAAACAAAGATGGGTTTTTTTGCTAGATTAGCTTACACCACGAGTACCGGGCGAGAGGTTGTGCTGGTTACTTTATGGGAAACACTGCCCAACAAGTATCGCTCGGAATCACTTAAACCCCTACTGCCCAATACAATTAGGCTCACGTCGTATTTCTCGCCAAACTTCACAATCGTTCGAGCCGGTCCGCCTCCCATATAGAAACACCGAACATTTTCAACACCCTGTTCCTGGGCGTATTTCTTGCTCTTTTCCGCTACTTCTTTCGCGTAGTATTGCAAGGCCGTGTCCGTGGATCCCGTTAACTCTTGGTTCACCATCGATACAGATGCTTTCCACATATTATGCTCGCGATAAACCGATAAAATGAGCAATTCGGAGTGGTAAGTCTTTTGCAACTCAATCGCCATTTTCAGTGCTTCAAATCCACCATCAGAACCATCAACGGCTGCTAGAATTCTAGCAAACATGCTTGACTCCTAATTAATTAGCAAATGCCACATCTCGCAAGAATAACGCGATCTGGGGAAAGTAAATCATTAACACCGATACACACAGCAAGATAAACACAAAAGGAGGCGTGCCTTTTATGACGTTGAGATACGGTTGCTTAAATACCGCAACCGCGGTGAAGATGTCACAGCCAAATGGCGGTGTTGCGGAACCGATGGCTGCCTGCAGTGTAATAAGCGTACCGACCAGTATCGGGTCGAGTCCCGTGCTTTTTATGACTGGGGCAAAAATAGGTACGAGTACGAGTATGACGACTATGGGGTCAACAAACATGCAGCCAATAAAAAACGCTATGGCAATAACGAACAACACGCCTATCGGTCCCATCTCAGTAATTCCGATTGCGCCCAGCATTGCTTGGGGTATTTGCGCAAAGGACAATACCCAGGCGAATGCAGCGCCGGCACCTACGAGAATGAAAACCACACCCGTCACCAATCCTGTCGATTTGGCGATGGAGTAGAAATTTTTTATGGTGATGGAGCGAAAGACGATGGTCTCAAGAAACAGGGCATACATCACGCTCACCGCCGCCGCCTCGGTGGGGCTGAAAATACCGCCAAATATTCCACCGATAATAATGACCGGAAAACCGAGCGGCCACAAAGCACGCTTCATTGCAGTTAAGCGTTCGCTCCAACTCGCTGCCGGCTCGGTTGGCACACCCTTAACGGTGGCGTAGATCATACTGTAGATTGAAAACAGGAATAAAATGAGTAACCCTGGCCCGATACCGGCAATAAACAACTCGGGGATCGAAGATTTCGAAACTACACCATAGATAATCATGCCAATGCTGGGTGGAATCAAAAACGCGATATCGCTGGAATTTACGATCAGCGCCAGTATGAATGAATCATTGTACCCACCCTTTAACATGCGCGGACGAAGTGGCCCACCGACCGCAACGACCGTTGCCTGGGTTGAACCGGAAACCGCGCCAAACAGTGCGCAAGCCGAAGAGGTGCTCACTGCTAGCCCACCTTTTATGTGTCGAACATATGCCATCACCATGTCAATTAATCGATCAGCCGAATGACCCCGGGTCATAATATCTGCGGCTAATATAAACATGGGCACTGCAATCAGGGAGGCGGGGCGTATTCCTCCGAGCATCTGCTGTACCAAGAACTCAGTTTTGCCCATGTCGCCAAACAGTTGCACCACACCAAAAAAAGCGCCTGCAATAAGGGGGATCATCATAGGGAAACCCAGTAGCAACAGAATGACCATTATTGAGAACATAATTGCGGCCATAACTAAACCTCTATTTCCTGGGCTTGGTGCTCATGCAAATTCGTTGCAAGGTAAATCTCTTTCTCCTTGATGTTTTTTACCGCGGTTAATGCATATTGAATGCCAGTGATAAAAAATCCGATGGGAACCCAAAGATAAATTACATAGACGGGCACTCCCAACGCCGGCATGATCCTGCCTTTCGAATATATGCTGATAAGGTATTGAACTGAATAATAAGCCAGAAGAAGCATAAACATTGCGGTCACAGCGGTGATTGTGATCATCAGGACTTTCCTGACTTTATCCGGCATGTGGTCATAGATCGCAGACATTCTGATATGTCTGCCGTGCCTCGCCGCATAGCCCATTCCTGCAAAAGTCACGAGCAGAATAAAAGTACTATTGAGTTCTTCAGCGAAGATAATGGAGTGATTAAATATGAAACGGCTAATTACATTTGTGATGGTATTTACCGCCATCAGAATAATACCAACAGCCATTATGAATTCTTCTAATCTCGCAAAGAGATTATCGATCGAATCAAGGATTCCAGCAGGCCCGAACGAGCCGCGGATTTGTTTATCTGTCTTGCTCATAATACTAAACCCGGTTAAGAAGACATATAAAATGAGCGGCACATTGAGTTAGATTAAAAAAACAGCTGTCATTCCCGCTTGAGCGGGAACGACAGCATTCCAGTCAGGCGTATTATTGTGCTTGATTCGCCGCAGCAACGTCGGCTTTCATCTGCTCGATGATTCTTGCACCTCGCTCGCCCGCTTTATCTATAAAAGCCTGTTCAACGGCTTTGGCACGCTCCCTGAACACCGCCCGTTCCGCTTCGGTTAGCCTTACGATTTTATAACCCGGGTTGGATTCCTGGATCTTCTTGAGTCCGATTTCATCCATCTTTACCGCTTCGTCAAGAATGTAAGCGTGTGCCACCGCCGTTGCGTCCTGGATAAGCTGTTTATCCTTGTCGCTAAGGCCATCATAAAAATCTGCGTTCGCCATCACGGCAGTTGTATATTGAGCGTGGCCGGTGTAAGTCATGACCTTTGTCAACTCATCCAGACCATACGCTTCAATCCAGATAGTGGGGTTTTCCTGCCCGTCAACCATATTGGTTTTCAAAGCACCAATAAGCTCGCCCCATGGCATCGCGATGGGTGAGGCACCAAATGCTTTATAGGTTTCAAGCAAAAGTGGTGACGTCATGGTGCGAATTTTCATGCCCGCTAGGTCCTCAGGAGTATGGAATTCTTCCATGGTGGTCACTACTTGTTGACCTTCCGGGAATATCGCGAGCAGTTCAAGACCTTGCTCGCGATAAATTTCGTGAAACATTTCCCTAACCGCCTTGCCCTCTTTAAAGAAGGTGCGCACCGCTTCTGGGTCGGTAGGTTGCACATAAGGCACGAGAAAAGCTTCTGCTTCAGGAATCATCGCACCCGTAAAGCCGGGTGACTGGTCAATAAATTGCAACAAGCCGGCTTGTGTTTGCTCCATCGCATCGGTGGATTCTCCCAGCGTACCAACGGGATAAATTTTGATGGTGTGGTCAGAGTTTTTCTCGATTTCCTCTTTAAACTTTAGGGCGTACATGCCCTGAGGGTCCGCTAGCCCCTCTTCCATAACGTATTTCCACTCTTCAGCCTGAACGGCACCGGCGAAAGCAACACCGGCAATGACGGCGATGGTTTTTAGGACTCTATTCATAATCTTCTCCTCGGTCTATGTGTTATAAGAATCGAAAGGCGCAAGTTGAATACGGTTGACATGAAATCCGGCCGTAGTCATCGGACTAGCTTAATTCAATTTACTCGAATTCAAATGCACTTTCTTTAAAAAACGTAATCTTAACTCCTAGCGCGACATTCTCGCCTAAATGGCACCGTCTTTCTTTAATTCTTCGCACACCTGCGATACCGATTTGCGCACAATTCCCGCGATTTCTGCCATATCGTCCCTGGTGGTGATCAACGGCGGAGCAAAACCGAGAATATCGCCATGCGGCATGGCCCGGGCGATGAGCCCGTTATTCAGACAAGCGCCGGATATCTTTGCTCCTACTTTGTGAGTCGGATCGAATCGTATTTTGTTTTTCGGGTCAGCAACAAATTCTATGGCTGCCAGCATACCGGCACCGCGCACCTCTCCGACTATGGGAAAACCGTTCACAGCATCCGCCAAGGCATCACGCAAGGCAGTACCAAGGCTTGCGACATATTCTACAAGGCGTTCTTTTTCCAACACGTCAAGGTTGGCATTGGCCGCCGCCACGGAAATCGGATGACCGGAATAGGTATAGCCATGGGAAAACGGACCCACTTCGTCTGAATGCGTCGACAGGGCGTCGGCCACCTTGTTACCCACGATGACGGCTGAAAGCGGCGCGTAGGCTGACGTCAGCCCTTTTGCCACGGTGATCAGATCTGGCTTGATGCCATACGCATCCGAACCGAAATCGGCACCGATGCGGCCAAATGCCGTGACAACCTCGTCCGCGATGAGCAAAACGTCGTACTTTTGCAAGACGCGCTGTATCTCGTCCCAATAGCCCGTTGGCGGTGGAATGATTCCGCCAGTTCCCAGTACCGGCTCACCTATGAATGCGCCAACAGTCGTCGGATCG
>JAOTWM010000273.1 GCA_029862885.1 Gammaproteobacteria bacterium | reverse complement strand
GTATCGCATCCGGCGACGGTCGCGGCAAACTGGTATGCGTGACGGCTGCAGGACGCGATATGCGTAAGCAATGTGTTCGCAGCATCAACCCGTTGCTCGGCGACCTTCAAGCGAAATTTGGTGAAAAGCGTGTCGCGGACGCGTTACCCCTACTGGAAGAGGTACGAAAGTATCTCGATGAACAGCGCTCTTGATATCCACCGGAAACGAAGAAAACTTTATATCTGGGCCATCTCTACGTTGCGAGGAGTTGGGAGATGTACGGGTACAATCGCTCATAGGTCGTTTTTTCTTTGACATCGCACGGCCCATCGCTGAGCACGGAGGCGAAACCCACCGCTACATTGGTGATGAGGTCGTCGTTACTTAGCCGTTTTCGGTAGTCACCAGAGGCGCCCGATGTCTGCAATGCGTGTTCGACATACAGGATCTCATCGCTGCCCAGTCGCCGCGCTACGAAACGGCGTTTGGTGTGGTGCCACGATTTAGGACAGGCATGCATGGAGGACCTATCGTTGCCAGCGAAGTAGGAGACGATAAACGGGAGATCGTATACTTTGGCGATACCGTCAACACTGCGGCCCGACTCCAGTCCTTGTGCAAGGATAAGGAAAGGAATTTCCTTGTCTCTGAAGATCTGCTTCATGCCCTGAGTTATTCCGTCAAGTTAAAACTGTGGCATCTGCCTGCTTGAGTAACGGTGCCCCTTTACGTTGCAACGCCTTCAGATATACCGTTTCATTGTAGGGCGTTCGCGATTGCCAACAACGGTAAAGGATCCGGATCCATTTGAATGCTAAGGCGCGAACCGCGGCTTGATGCGAGCACCCTTTGTCGCGCTGCTGTTGATAATATACGCCAGCCCAGAATGATTTATTGATGGTTTGTGCGGACCACTCGACGAACGTTTGGCGCAAGAAGGTGGGGCATTGCCATCGCCAGTGTACCCAGTGTTTGTTGCCGCTGCGTTCGGTGACCGGGGCGACACCGGCGTATTGCTGCAACTCCGCCGCATTGCTAAAGCGCTCGCGTTGCTCTCCAAAAGCAACCAGCAGACGAGGCGCCAGTGATGGCCCGGCACCGGGTAAGCCATCGAACAGGGCATAGTCGGCGTGCTTGGGTGCCAGATCAGCGATGGCTGCATCAAAACGTTTAATCGCAACCAGTGTTGCTCGAAGTAAATCCACCAGCACCAGTGCCTGGAGTCGATGCGGAGTGATCACCGCGTCATCTAACGTGAGTGGAGTCGTTGTCTTGATCGACTGCAGCCGTGTTTCCAAGACGCTGACAAAGCGCATATTGTGTTTGTTGAAGAAAGTTGCCAACGTCGTTCTGCGCGCTCGTTTGACTTGAATCACGGTCGGCCAACGCTCAATAAAGTCGCAGAACAACGGTGTATCGATTCGATCGAACCACTGAAGCGCCTGTGGATAGTACTGCTTCAGCGTGTTTCGCAGTCGATTGGTTATGCGGACTCTGTCGTTCACTAAGCGCCGTCGCTGCTCAACCAACGACACGAGAGTACGCATCTCAACACTTTGCGGCGCTAACGGTTTGAAGCGATCGGGATGTCGCAGGATCAGATCGAGTGCAAGCTCTGCATCGGTGGGATCATCTTTGGCGCCACTGGGCGTAAACGCTTCACGATACTTCGCCAATGTGGTCGGATTCACCGGAAAGATCACAACAAAATCGTACTTCTGCAGCGCATAGACAACCGGTCCTTTCGACAGCTCCAATGCCACAGCGATCGGTCCACCGAAGCGTCGATACAACGACTGTGCCCAGGTGTCGATGGCATCGACCTGGTGTGATATACGGGCAAACTCGCGATGCTCATCCCCCCCACCTTGGATGCAGACGTCGTGAGTAGCGTCTGCCCAATCAATGCCAACGAAAGCGGTAAAAGAATTATTGCCTAGCGTATTCATGCGCTGTCTCCGCAAGTGGTAGATTAGCGATTGGGACATGCGGCTTGAGTTCTGCGAAAGCGATATGGGTGAGCCGGTGCTACGGCGAGCCCTGAGTGTTCGTTGGCGAACCCAAGCGCACCTGCTGACTCGAAGCTGAAGCAGTAAACATCGTATGTTGTCGGCGAAATATTCGTAGTCAGCGGGTGCATGTTCCGCTGTCACTGACAGCTACCTGCCAGCTGCGACCAGTATCACGGAGAGCAGAACGGAATATCTATAAACGGCGATGACGCTACCGCCGTGGACCAAGGCGCAGCATATGGGCGAAGTGGAGCTTCGCGGCAAGGCCAAGTCTTTGAAGATTTACGCGATGTCGCGGGTGACCGGGGCTGATTAGGTTGAATTTGCACGAATGGCCGCAACGGGTCGGTTGCCGCCTATTGCTGTCGAGGGGCGAACGGTTGAAATCGCAGTATTAAGCAGTCTGATCCGAAGGTTGTTTCAACGACCGTTTTCGGGATATCCCAGAAATGAGCTGGTATGTCAGATCAAATTGAACTTAAAGTTCTACACCGTCAGGTCGGATTCCAACTTCTAAACATAAATTGATAGCGCTCGCTATCAATCGAATGTTGAGTTACTAACGTAGGTTGCTTAAATCTAAATCCTTCACTAAATTTATTCTTTATACTTACAGTTCCTTGTACAGACTTTGTGGGATGAGGAGAAAGCGGCGATGCAATTCGATTTTAGTGACAAACGTATCTTGGTGACCGGAGGTACTCGTGGCATCGGACATGCCGTCGCCGAAGCATTCCTGATCGCTGGAGCCCGTGTCGCAATCAACGGACGCACCGCGCAATCAGTCGATGCAGCCATGGCCATGATGGATGGAAATGATCAGCGTGTGGCGGCGCCTTGGGACATCGGCACCGTCGGTGGTTGTGAATCTGCGGTGAACAGCGCGATCGACACTCTCGGCGGCCTCGATATCCTGGTGAATAGCGCAGGGGTCGGCTGGGACGTCACAATTGAAGATAGTGACGAGAAACTATGGAATCAAACCCTGGACGTTAATCTGAAGGGAACGTTTTTCTGCTGTCGGGCGGCATTGGGCGCGTTACGCGAAGTACGAGGTAATATCGTTAACGTTGCCTCTGATGCGGGGCTAATGGGAACTCCTAACTCGGCGGTCTACTGTGCGTCCAAGGGTGGCGTTGTCAATTTGACCCGAGCCATGGCGCTCGAACTCGCGCCCGACGTTCGGGTGAATTGCGTGTGCCCAGGATATGTAGACACCGACATGGTGCGCCGTGATTGGATCGAACAGGGTGACGATCCTGCGGAATTAGAACAAACGGTTGTCGATTATGCACCGATGAAACGCATGGCTACTCGGAAAGAAATTGCCCATGCCATTCTTTATCTGGCCTCACACGACGCCCGGTTCGCCACGGGGACGACCTTGCAGATCGATGGTGGTTCGACGGCAGGCCGTTAGGACCGGAACGCACAAGTATCGCCACATCAAGTGCTCCAGGTCTAGTGCTCGACAAATCATTACCTGTGCTAGGATTCCTCAAGCACGACCATTTAAGTAGTTAAATTCTCATGGTTGTTAATCTTAAAGACAAATTTGAAAAACAGGGCTTCGTCTCCCCTGTCACTATTCTCAACGAGCAAGAAATTTCCGAGCACCGTAAATCGTTGGAGAGCGCGGAAAAACAATATGGCCCGCTTCACTATGAGAACAAAATCCACACCATCTTGCGTTCTGCGGCAGAGCTGGTTTCGCATCCCAACATGCTCGATACGGTGGAGCAAATCCTGGGGCCGGATATTCTTCTATACAATGCGGCCTATATCATAAAAGAAGCAAACTCCCCAGCCCACGTTAGCTGGCATCAGGACCTTACCTATTGGGGACTGGATAGCGATGACCAAGTCTCCGTGTGGCTCGCTTTGTCCGTTGCCGACGAACGAAGCGGCTGTATGCGGATGATCCCGGGCAGTCATTTGGCAGGTGAAAAGCCGCACGATATTGGTACCAAGGACCCAGATAATGTTCTGTATCAAAGTCAGACCGTCCACGACGTAAATGAACAGAAGAGTGTGCATTGCCCACTGCGACCGGGCCAGGCTTCGTTCCACCATGGATGGACGCTGCATGCCTCGTTACCGAACCGAAGCAACGACCGGCGTATCGGTCTGAATATCCAATACATCGCGCCCCATGTGCGGCAGGTGAAATCAGACGGCTATAGTGCGTTGCTGGTTCGGGGCCAAGATCGATACCATCACTACACAGAAGAAAAACCGGCGACCAGCGACTTTGACCCCGTGGCGTTGGCGTGGCGAAAGCACATGCACCAGGTATATCTCGAGATTTCTGCCAATGCTTGAACTACGGCAGCGAACCAGGGCTTGATTAGTGGGGCCGAAGCGATTTAAGACACACCGCCGACTTATGCAGAGGTTCCTTAATCCTCCCGATCCGTTGCTTGAACGACCACGTTCTGCGCAAAACCCGCCAACTGTATAGTGGTCGACGTAGGCCCACACGGCGGTTTGCCTTCACATGAAATAGTCACACGGATGCTGCCCGTTGGGCGTTCGACTAACGTCACGGTCACGTGTCCCGCCGACACCCCGTCGACGTGCACTTCGCCGACGTCGCTGCCAACCTCCGAACCCCCAAGCGGTGAGCCCGCAAAAACATCGTCGAACATTCCGTGTGGGACATATGAAAACTCAGCCACACACGGGTGAGTTATCGGCGGATCCAATTCAATCGTGGCCTGGTCGCCTGGGACCTCTAGGCTATGTGTACGCTTAACGGTATGTCTGCATTCGGGCATGAAACAGTTCCTTGCTAGGAATTGAGGATTCCCTCCTGAATTCGGTTATCCAGCGACGCCCCTTGTGGAAATTAGCTACCCGTCATCGTCTTGCCCGCGGTTTGCGACGCACCCACAATCCGATTCCATCCATGAATATCCTCCACGGCACCGGTTTGGATATCTACGATCGAATCGTATAGCCGTTTGCTGGCGAGATTATCCGGTTCGACGTCAAACGTAAGCGTTGTGTCGCCATAGGCGATGCGACTGACCGGCGCGATGACCGCGGCCGTGCCGGCGCCGAATACTTCCTGTAACTCGCCCTTGTTATAAGTGGCAATAACTTCCTCCATCGAGATCGGGCGTTCCTCGTATTTTTCGCCTCGATCCTCAAGCAGCGTCAAAACGCTGTCCCGGGTCACGCCCGGTAATATCGTACCCTTAAGGGGTGGCGTAACGAACGCATCACGGATCCGGAAGAATATGTTCATCTGCCCAACCTCTTCGACGAAGCTATGGTCGCGGCCATCCAGCCACAATGTCTGATCGAATCCCTGCTCAACACTGTCGGCCCCCGGCCGCAGTGTAGCGGCATAGTTTCCGCCGGTTTTGGCGAAACCCGTTCCACCCATCGCCGCCCGGGTATATTTTGGCTCGGCGCGAAGCGAGACGCCACCACCCTGCCTGGAAAAATATTCTTTCACCGGCGCAGTAATAATCAGGAACAGGTAACGATCGGCCGGCTTAACCAATAGATTCGATTCGGTCGCGAAAATCAACGGTCGAATATATAAAGACTCACCGCGTCGGCTGGGCATCCATTTTTCATCGACAGCGATCAGTTGATCTATCGCCGAGCAGAACAGCTCCTTATCAATTGCCGGTATGCAAAGCCGCTCGCACGATTGCCCCAGCCGGTCCGCGTTCTTGTCGGGGCGAAACACACGTGAGATACCGTCGACTCCTTTGAAAGCCTTCAGCCCTTCGAACACCGTTTGCCCGTAGTGGAGACACAGCGCTCCCGGCTCCATGGAAACGGGACCATAGGGAACGATCCGTGCGTCATGCCAGCGGCCAGCGGAATACTCGCAGCTGAACATGTGGTCGGCAAACACATTGCCAAATTCAAGATTATCGAAATCGACGTTGCTAAGCCGGCTTTGGCGGACTGGAGTAATCGGGAGGATATGGTTGGGCACGGTTAATTAATCAAATTGAATTCGGTATAAATTGTAGGGGAAACACCACAAATAGGGAACGTCGCACAAATCCTTCCGCCGAATCCGTGCTGCGTCCCCTGTTATCTATTCTATCGGCCTCTTCACCTTGCCAGCAGTTTCGGCCAAAATAGTCTACTACTGAACATTTTCATCGAATAGAAGACACAGGAGGTGGACGCGCCATGTGGACGAAGATCGGTGGTCGAGGAAACCAAATGAAACCTTGGTTCTCAGTCATTGCCCTGACCATGAGTTTCATCACCGCGTGTGGCGAGAGCGATTCAGACTCCGCCCGAACGGAAGACCCGCCCAAACAAGCCGAAGTACCGGTCTCGAATAATGGCGCTACAATGCCGCCCGACTGGGTTTCCGACCCGTGCAGCCTGATCGGTAACGAGGAGATGAGCGGCCTGCTGCCCAATCCGGTGGCGGACTCGGTACTCTCTGCCGGGTTGTGCGACTACGGCCCGACTGACCTGACTATCGGTCGGGTGGATGTTCAGGTGTACGTTCAGGACGTGGCGGCGACCGGGTGTGACTTGGTCTTTAGCGTCGGAGGGTTTAACAGCGCCGAGCCTGTCGATGGCATCGGCACTGCGGCGCGATGGAAGGGCGAGTCGGGGCCCGATCAGCTGGGCGTGTGTGTCGATAATAACAAGGCCTTGGCCATCACGATATACGACCCAGATAAAAGTACCGAGGCTCTGGCCACCGC
>JAOTWM010000272.1 GCA_029862885.1 Gammaproteobacteria bacterium | reverse complement strand
CCAAGAATAAACCCGCGCGCACCCAACCAACCACGCGGGGGGTCGGAACTGACGATAGGCCAAAGCTAATCCGAACCATCGGGCGCCCCCAAACCATACTGTGCCCAGTCGACGTCGTGCCGCGATTCAAACGTAACCATCCGCCCCTGTCCGGCAAACTCGATGGCTATAGTCATGTCCGCAGCGGGCAACCGGTCGACAGCACGTTCGGGCCATTCGATCAAACACAGACTGTGCTCACCGAGCATGTCGCGAAAACCGATAAATTCAAGCTCGTCCGGATCGTCGATGCGATACAAGTCGAGGTGGAAAACGGTAAGTCCAGACAACGAATAGGTTTCGACCAACGTGTAGGTGGGACTCGTAACCGCACCACGGTGGCCAAGCCCGCCGAGCATGCCGCGAATGAGCGTGGTCTTCCCGGCGCCCAAATCGCCGCTGACGAATACCCGTCGGCCGGGCGTGAGTAGACCGACACAGGCGCGGCCCAGACGTTCAGTCGCGTCTTCATTGGCGGCGTATTGTCGCACGAATTAGGTCAAATTCGGATTGTTTATGAGCGCACGTATCGGCAGCAGCAAATCCATTGCCATCATGCCCATTTCACCGCCGTTGCGGGCCGCGATATCGGCCGCACTCGCATGTAACCATACGCCGAGTTCGGCTGCGATACGCAGCTGCAGCCCCTGCGCGATCAGCCCCGCGATAACACCGGTGAGTACATCACCCATACCACCACTGGCCATACCGGGGTTACCGCGGTCGCACAATGCCGGCATATCGTCCGCACTCCCGATGAGCGTACCGGAGCCCTTCAATATCCCGACGCCGCCATAGCGCCGCAGCAGCGCTTCGAGCGCCGCTAAGCGATCGCTTTGCACCGCTGCAGGAGTCGAACTCAAGAGGCGCGCCGCTTCCCCGGGATGTGGCGTGAGCACCCAGTCGTCGCGCTGGAAGGGACCCTGCGCTAACGCATTCAGTGCATCGGCATCGACCACCATTGGGCCGCCCCGTTCGAGCGCTCGGCGCCATAATTGCTGCGCCCAGTCGTCCCGGCCAAGCCCCGGCCCGATTGCCACCACGGTGGCCCGCTCCAGTATATCGTCGAGGTCGCTCGCATCTTGCGCGGCCTTACTCATGAGTTCGGGCCGAGCGGCGCTCAACAGCGCGGCATGCTCCGGGCGCGTCGCCACCGTGACCAGCCCCGCGCCGCTGCGATACGCCGCCTCACCAGCCATACGCGCAGCGCCCAGCATCGAGTGATTACCGCCGATAATGACGACATGTCCGGACCGTCCTTTATGGGCAGCACGTGAGCGCATCGGCCGATTCGTCTGCACATGCGATGTGGTAATTCGTTTCGCCGCGACGTCGACCTGCTCGTACACCGATTCCGGCAAGCCGAGATCGGCGCAGGCGACCTCACCGACATGCTCACGCCCTGCCCCCGTCAACAGGCCCAATTTCAGGCCGATAAAGGTTACGGTCAACGTGGCGCGCACCGCGACTCCGTGCACAGCCCCGCTATCGCTGTCTAATCCTGACGGAATGTCGATCGCCACGATCGGGACGCCGGCCGCATTGATGGCGTCCACGTAGTGTTGCCAGCGACCCGCAATTTCTCGTTTTAACCCGATTCCGAACACCGCATCGACAATCACATCGGCACCCACCAACATCGCATCGAACGATTCGGCAGGCATCACGACCGCTGGATCCAGGGCCGCCAACGCCGTCTTTGACGACGCACCAGTAGGCGGCGACAGCGTTACGACCGCGACCCGGTACCCGGCCTCCAGCGCCGCGCACGCGACGATATAGCCGTCGCCGCCGTTATTGCCGGGGCCGCAAACCACGACGATTCGCTCCGCCTGTGGCCAACGCGTGTGCAGATGCGCAAACGCGGCGCGCCCCGCGCGCTCCATAAGCACGATTTCGGGGATTCCAAAATCTTGAATCGCGATGCGATCCAATGCCCGGGCCTGCTCGACGGTGTATAGCGCTTGGGGGAGTGAAGCCATGCTGCGTATGATAGCAGGGCAATCCCAGGGCGTGCCGCCAAAACCGTTTGATGACCAAGAATGCAACTCCCGCCACCAAGCTTACGGATCGTCCACCCGCCGATATGCAGGACCTCGTCCGGGACATAAAAACCTGGGGCGCCGAGTTGGGGTTTCAGCAAATCGGCATCGCCGATATCGATCTATCGCTAGCCGAGGTGCGACTGCTGGATTGGCTCGCGCGGGACTATCACGGAGAGATGTCCTATATGTCGCGCCACGGTGCGCGCCGCTCGCGACCCGCCGAATTATTACCGGGTACGATCCGGGTGATCTGCGCACGTATCGATTATCTTCCCGGCACCGCCGCAGACAGCGAACAGGTGATGGCAAACCCGGCGCTGGCATTCGTATCGCGTTACGCGCTCGGCCGCGATTATCATCGGCTCATTCGCAAAAAACTGCAGTGCCTGGCGGATCGAATTCAGCACGTGGCTGGGCCGTTCGGTTATCGCGCTTTCGTCGACAGCGCGCCGGTTTTAGAAAAACCACTTGCGGAAAAAGCTGGGCTCGGCTGGATCGGCAAACACACCAACCTTATTAGCCGCAATGCCGGGTCGTGGTTCTTCCTCGGCGAGTTATATACCGATTTGCCATTGCCGATCGATTCGCCGGCCGAGGATCATTGCGGACGTTGCAATGCGTGTATCGGCGCATGCCCAACCGGGGCCATCGTCGCCCCGTACGAACTCGATGCGCGGCGCTGCATCTCCTATCTCACCATCGAACTCAAAGGGTCGATACCGGTCGCGCTACGCCCATTGATTGGTAATCGTATATTCGGGTGCGACGATTGCCAACTCGCGTGTCCTTGGAATCGCTTCGCTGTGGCCTCGACCGAGCCCGGTTTTGCTCCACGTCACGCGCTCGATGCGGCCTCCCTGGTCGCATTGTTCGCATGGAGCGAAGACGAATTCAATAGCCATACGGCAGGGTCCGCGATCCGGCGAATCGGTTATGAGTGTTGGCTGCGAAACCTAGCGGTTGCGCTTGGCAACGCTCCGCCCGATCGGCGTACCGTCGATGCGTTGCACGCACGCGCCGACGATCCGTCAAAATTGGTACGCGAACACGTCATCTGGGCGTTGACACAACACCACGGCACCGCATGAACATGAGCCACGGCTAGCCAGGCCGTTATGTGAGTAAGAAATGGTCGCGGTAATATCGCAGTTCTTCGATCGACTCGCGAATGTCGTCTAACGCCTGGTGTACATTTTTCTTTGTCAAGCCGGCTGCCAGATCGGGCTTCCATCGTTTCGCGAGTTCCTTGAGCGTACTCACGTCAAGGTTACGATAATGTACATAGCTTTCCAGACTCGGCATAAAGCGATACAGAAAACGCCGGTCCTGGCACACCGAATTGCCGCATAACGGCGACCGGTTCTTCGGCACGTAGCGGCGCAGAAATTCAATCGTCGCGCGTTCTGCTGCGGCTTCGTCGATCGTCGACTCACGCACGCGCTCGACGAGTCCGGTGGCGCTGTGGGTACGGGTATTCCACGCGTCCATGCCGGCTAACACCTCGTCGGGCTGATGAATCGCAAGCACCGGGCCTTCCTCAAGAATGTTCAGATGACTATCCGTGACGATGGATGCGATTTCGATGATCCGGTCCTGATCCGGCAACAATCCGGTCATTTCGAGGTCGATCCACACCAAGGCGTTAGGGTCTTGGGGCATACGCACGCTCCGGGTTTACGAGGCAGTATTAATTCCGCAATACACCATAGCATAGTCGTTACCATTGCATTGTAAAATTACACTGCGCTATTGTGGCGGGTATGCACAAACGAGAATACGGAGATACCATGGACGCACTGAATTCAAGATCATGCAAACCTTGCGAGGGTGGCGTCGCGGCGATGGATCTTGACACGGCACACCAATTGTTGGCGCAGGTGCCGCAATGGAAAATAAATGAATCGGCCGACGGCATCAGCCGCCAGTTTACGTTTAAGAATTATTATCAGACGATGGCCTTCGTAAATGCGTTGGCCTGGATCGCGCACCGCGAGGATCACCACCCCGATATCGAGGTCGGCTACAAACACTGCTTAGTAAAGTACTCGACCCACGCCGTTAACGGCTTATCGGAGAACGACTTTATTTGTGCCGCAAAAATCGACGATTTAACTGTCGATTAGCTCGTCGTTCCGGAAAAATGCCCTTTCCAGAAACGACTAGGATCACGGAATAAAGAATTATGAAAATGGACGCCGCCCGCCAAAGGCTTGGGCCAACGTGCCTTGATCCATGTACTCGAGTTCGCCACCAACCGGAAGCCCGCGCGCCAATCGCGTAATCTTAATGTCGCGGTCGCGGGTCAACTCACTGACATAATCAGCCGTGGCTTCGCCTTCGCTGGTCAGATTGGTAGCCAGAATTATTTCATTGACCGTATGCCGGTCCAGCACCGTCAATAATCGATCGATGCCGAGTTCGTCCGGGCCGATGTCATCCAGCGGCGACAGATGCCCCATCAATACAAAATACATTCCTTTGTAGACGCTCGAGTTTTCTACCGATTCTAGATCGGCCGGTGTTTCCACAATGCATAACAGACTCGCGTCGCGGCGATCGGAGCCGCAGATATCACACAATGCGTTCTCACTGAAATTGTTGCAACGCTCACAATGGCTGACTTTATCGACCGCCCGTAACAGCGCATCCGCAATCAGTCGGGCGCCGGCACGGTCGCGCTCCAGCAAATGAAATGCCATGCGCTGGGCGGTTTTCGGACCCACTCCGGGCAGCCGGCGCAAGGCCTGCTTCAGCAGTTCGATGGCCTTGGGCTGATCCATTTAGTACTCCATCAATCCTAGCTTGCTGGAGTACTAGAACGGCAGGTTTAATCCCGGAATGCTAATGCCAGAGGTTAGTCCGGACATCTTCTCCTGACTGGCTTTTTCGGCTTTGCGCACGGCGTCGTTCATCGCAGCTGCGACCAGGTCTTCGAGAACCTCTTTATCGTCGCCCACAAGGCTATCATCGATGCTGATCCGACGTACGTCGTGCCGGCAAGTCATAATGACCGTCACCAATCCGCCACCAGATACACCCGTCACTTCAACTTTGGACAATTCTTCCTGTGCCTTGCGCAAGTTTTCCTGAACCTCTTGTGCTTGCTTCATCAAATTACCCAAACCGCCTTTCATTGCCATCGTATACCTCTGGTTATCTATTGCCCGTTGACCGCAGGCCGAATCAACTGTCGGCCGGTTTTATGGAATCCTCAACGATCGTTGCGTCGAATCGATCGATGATGGCACGTACATTCGGGTCGTTTTGGATGCGCTCCACTGCGGCTTTTTGGCGCTCGGCCGAGCGCCGGGACCGTTCCACAGCCGGTGTTTCCGTGCCGGGGGTCTCGACCTGAACTCTGATTTGGAGCGGCCGGCCCAGTGCCTGTTCAATAGTATCTTGGATTGCATCCCGCCGACTGTTATTGACCAGATGTTCGTGATTGGCATCCACCGCAAATTCCAAGCAGTCATTGACATATCCTGCGGGAGCCATATTCATCGCGAGTTCACGAACTACGCCGCTCAATGACGATGCAGTGACAAACGCGGCCCAGCCTTCGGCCGCCGCCAGCGTCTCCGCACTAACGGTGCCGGGGTTCTGCGCTTTTTTAGCCGAGTGTCCGACAAGTGCGGGAGCTACAGCCGATTTCGGGTCTATTGCCTTGGTCTTGGCTCCGGTCTTGGCTTTAGCCGCCGTAGCGGGCGGCGTCGAAACGCCGGTTTCAGTCTTCGTAGCACCCCCCTCGGCACCGGCGGCAGCCAACGGGCGAAACGCCATCATTCGTAACAACACCATCTCAAATCCGCTGCGTGCATCGGGCGCGAGCGGCAGGTCGCGCTTACCGAGCAAGGCGATCTGATAATACAGTTGCACGTCTTGTTCTGAAATCTGCGCTGCGGTGTCGACTATTGGTGCTGGATCTATGTCTTTCGCGGACAGCAACTGTGGCGAATGCCGGTACAGTGCGACGTTGTGCAATACGGCGAGTAGGCTGTCCAACGCGCCCAGAAAATCGGCTCCGCGTTCCGCCATCTCAGCCACCACTTGCAAGGCCACGGTCGCGTCGGCGGCAATAACGGCTTGCAATACCTGCACGGCATGATCGCGTTCAATCATGCCCAACATCGTGCGCACCTCATCGCTACGCACCGCACCGTTGCCGTATACGATGGCTTGATCCAACAAGCTGAGACCGTCCCGCAGACTGCCGTCTGCCGAAAATCCAAGCACTTCGAGCGCGGCTGGCTCGTACCGGATGCCTTCGGCGTCGAGGATTTTGGCCATCTGCGCGACAATCTGGCTGGGTTGCAGTGCACGTAGATTGAATTGCAGGCACCGCGATAATACCGTCACCGGTAGTTTTTCCGGGTCGGTCGTGGCGAACAGAAATTTGACGTGGGGTGGCGGCTCCTCCAGCGTCTTTAGTAATGCGTTAAAACTGTGCCCCGAAAGCATATGAATTTCGTCGATAAGGTACACTTTGTAACGCCCGTTGGTAGGCGCGTACTGCACGTTGTCGAGTAATTCCCGGGTGTCGTCTACCTTGGTGCGGGATGCCGCGTCTACTTCTATGAGATCAACAAAGCGGCCTTCGTCGATACCGATACA
>JAOTWM010000271.1 GCA_029862885.1 Gammaproteobacteria bacterium | reverse complement strand
AATGTATTGCGATGGGTGAGTTGCAATACATGGAGGTGAGCGGTGATCGAATTGACGCGGCAGGTGTTGCCGAGCTTGGGGATCTGACGACCGGCCGGATCGTCGGGCGCGAGCGAGACGACGCCATTACGATATGCGACCTCACGGGAACCGGCGTGCAGGATACGGCCATTGCGCGGGTTGCGATGCAAGGCGCCGGACAGTTAGGTTTTGGTGTGCAAATCGAGTCATAATTGGCGACATCACAGCATCAAATCGTAAAAATTTTGGAGTCAATTCATGACCAGTAATCCCGGCCCGCAATTTCAGTGGGACGACGTATTACGATTCGACGAGCAGTTGTCGGACGATGAACGCATGGCGCGCGATACGATTGGCAGGTACTGCCAGGACAAGCTCATGCCGCGAATCGTGAAAGCACACCGTGATGAACAGTTTGATCGCAATCTGTTTAACGAAATGGGCGAACTCGGAATATTGGGTTCTACGATCGATGGTTATGGATGTGCCGGATTGAGTTATGTTTGTTACGGATTGATTGCGCGTGAGATCGAACGCGTCGATAGCGGCTTGCGGTCGGTTATGAGCGTGCAATCGAGTTTGGCGATGCATCCGATTCACGCCTACGGCAGCGAGGCGCAGCGTGAAAAGTATCTGCCAAAGATGGCAACCGGCGAATGGGTCGGTTGCTTTGGATTGACCGAGCCCGACCACGGTTCTGACCCCGGCGGCATGAAAACTCGTGCTCGCAAAGTTGAGGGCGGTTATCGGCTGTCGGGTGCAAAAATGTGGATTACGAATTCACCGATTGCAGATGTGTTCATAGTATGGGCAAAGGACGATGACGGTGTGATTCGCGGATTTATTTTGGAAAAAGGCATGTCGGGTTTGACGGCCCCGAAGATAGAAGGCAAGTTTTCGCTACGTGCATCGATGACCGGTGAGATCGTTATGGACGACGTGACCGTGCCGGAGGAAAACATATTGCCGCACGCGTTGGGTTTGAAAGGACCGTTCGGTTGTTTAAACCGCGCCCGCTACGGCATCGCCTGGGGTACGATGGGCGCCGCAGAATTCTGTTGGCATGCTGCACGTCGTTACACGTTGGAACGCCATCAATTCGGCCGACCGCTGGCAGCGAACCAACTCATTCAGAAGAAACTCGCGGATATGCAAACCGAAATTACGCTCGGCTTACAAGCGTGCCTGCGACTCGGTCGCTTAATGGACGAAGGGTCCGCCACTCCGGAGATGATTTCACTGTTAAAACGCAACAATTGCGGTAAGGCATTGGACATCGCGCGCGTAGCGCGGGATATGCACGGCGCGAATGGTGTCGCCGACGAGTATCATGTGATTCGCCACGTGATGAATCTGGAAGCCGTCAACACGTACGAAGGCACCCACGATATCCATGCTCTGATTTTGGGCCGAGCGCAGACGGGGATTCAGGCGTTTACGAGTTGACCGTGTTTTGGGTTCGATGCGACATCTGTGCTAGTTGTTCCCAAATCGCCAACTGCGCGGGCGATAATCTCATCGTGTTATCTGTCCGTTGAACCCGGTATCGCTCTTCAAAAAACCTCATGTCCACATCCGAGCGAAGTCCGAGCGATCGACACATTGCACGCACGTTACGTAAGTATTCATTGCTATCGACGCCGAATCTCACCAAGAGTACGGGCCGGCTTTTGATAATGCGCAATAACTGTCGATTATAGTCTGTCCAAAGATCGAGTCCTCGTTTTAGTTGTATTCCATTCCGACATGCCAGGGAATTAGCGACCTCCCAGGGATGGCGAACTGAACCGACGAGCCGCGCATTCGGCAGTGCCTCGAGCCATCCATCCAGCGTTATTGTGGTGCGTGGATCTTTGAAACCCCACAAGCGATCCTCTGGATAAGACGCTAATATCAAATCTCGACGGCGCTTGTCGTTCGCGCTCCACTCAATACTAATGGGCACCTGCTGCCAGCTACCATTGTTGTGGGCTAGTACAGCATCATTGAGCCGCATAATCGCCTGGTTTTCCTTATTTCCTTTTTTATTGAATTCCGCCTGATTGTTCACCTCACCCAGTTCCAGCCCCGCTTCCTGCAGGCAGCCGGTCAGGCACGATGTACCACTTCGATGCATTCCGATCACCAATACGGGACCGCCCCCCGAATCATGTCCAAGCGACCGCTGTACAGACATGGCTAAAGGCCAAGCAGGTCAATACCCACTACATCGATCCGGGCAGTTCTTGGCAGAACGCATACAATAAAAGCTTCAACTCTATCATTCGCATCACTTGTCTGGACCACTGGTTGTTCACCTCGCTGACTGAGGCCCGGGTAGTGATCCATCATGGGCTCGAGGAGTACAACACCATCAGGCCACACGGATCGCTCGAGGGAATGAATTCCGAGCAGTTTCTAGTTCGATGGACAGAAGGAAATACAAATCATCAATCCAAAACCCTAACACTCGGAATGGTCTATAAATCTTTGGCTTGCCAATGGCATTTACCAAGATTTACTTACTTTGAATTTATGTGCCTTGACTTTCCAGAGGCATCCAAGTATGACCCAGATTGCTAACGCCTTCCTCAGGTCATTTCCATTTTTATTCTGTCGAAATTTTGATAAACCATCCTCTTTTGACGGGTCGTTTTCTTTGATATTTCTTCTGACTTCCAATTGCTCAATATCGTTTCCAACTGATCTATCTCATCAAACCCGAGGCAACCCGTGCACAAGTCCCCAATCCAAGTGGCGCAATAAGAATCCAACTTCACAAGGTCTTTATTTAAGGGGACAAAGGGGACATTAAAACTCTGAGCGGTGATTATTCCATGCAAACTCGTTCCGATATACGCTCTGGAGGAGGCAACCAAATACATGACGTCAAACAGATTCCCGGGAATTCTGAGGTGAAATCTTTGGGACGCCGCCCTGATTCTTCCGAGAATTTTCTGATCATCATGATTTGGAGCCATGCCTATCGGGCACAAAACCGCGTCAACATCAAGCAGTTCTAACTGTTGATCCAGCATGAGAGCAAACTGCTTCAGGTCCTCCGGCCCCTTACTAACGCCCATCTGGAAAACGACATATTTTTCAGGTAAGCCAGACCGGTCTATCGTAATTTTTCCCGCTAGATCCTCCAGTTTAAAAAAATCAGACATAATCAAGGCGGAATCTGGGGCAAGAATCGAATCGACTCCAAATTCACGCAGTGAGTCCTGCGTCACACGGGTTCTTACAGAGATATATTTTGCCGACAGCAAATTGGAGCTCAGTTTGTCATTATCCCGCCGCTTCTCGATAAATCTCCCGCCGACGGAATTATAAATTATGCTCACGTGAGCATTCCCCAATTCATGCGGCGACGGCGTACAAGGGTAAAGCACACCGCCGCTGGATAATAATCGCCGGGCAACGTTCAGCTTTGCCAGAATACGGTTAATGGAGTCTGATCTACCTAAAAATGAATAACTCCGGCTGATGAATCGGAACAACGTGTTCCAGCCGGCAAAAAACACTTCGCCCCCGCCAATAACAACGTTCCCTCCCTTTTCTTTAACCGCTTTTTGCAGATTCCGGTATGAGGCCGTCGGCAGCGCACCAAAATGGCTGAAATTAGATTTCACAATTCCGTAGTTGGAGACTTCATAATTCTCCTCATCGAAAACCCGTTGAAAGATAATGGGAAACAAAAGATCTCCATAGTTTATCCGGTCGGCCGCAGAGAGAAAGTGAACTGTCTTCTTGCTTTTCCTCATAATCGCGACGATCAGTTGTTCTACTGAGCGTAATTGGGAAGCGTAAGCGCCTCCAAATACCAGCGGGCTTTTTCGACAACATAAGAGAACTGGTAGCCATTCAGTCGGCGATTCTTCCCTTTCACTTCCAACACCTTCTTCAGCATGAATTCGAAATTAATTTCACCCTCCACATCCCTCGAAAGGCCTAGCCAATCCAATAGTCCTGACTAATATTCTCTGTCGTAAAAAGCCTTTCGTGTTCAACGACCTTACACTGCCCAAGTATGGGAAGTATAAAGCCACTTTTATCTGAACGATAGGAAGAAATCAGGTTGGTCGGAGAGTTGAAAATATCCTCGAGCTAGGCCCGATTCCGATCGATGTAGTGTTAGTCCAGCCATTGTTCTATGAGAGGTGAAAGAGGGGGACGAAAGTGATGGGCATGGAGGCACCCCTAGACGATTTGGAGGACGAGTGAATAGGGTTTTCAGCTATAGGAGATCCGCCACCCGATTTTCTGGAGTGGAACGGAAGAATGTTTCGCAAGAGCATGGAAGCAAACAACGAATATATTTAGGTTTCAGACGTTTCTACGACCGAACAATAGAAATGATGAATGGAGTACAAACGAGGCCCATTTTTCCCATGCAAGATCGCAGTTTTTGTTGCACGTCACAGGCTGCCTAGAAATATCTAATCGTCCTGAAGGCCTTCTAGCGTAACGGTATCAGCCGCTATCTCTCAAATCAACTAAGCGTGACATACGCCCTCTGAAACCGGCATAGAAAAAATGCTTTACGCAAGGTCGTCTTTTGGCTAATGCGGGCGAAAAAGCGAACTCTGTTGATATCAATTGACCTTGTGACTCTAGAGGCGTACGGTGTTAACCGGAGGTGAAGGACTGAGCCGAGATGGCCTTGTTTCCTGGTTTGCCTCGCGATCGGTTCTTCCTAAAGCCAACAATAGCTCCTCCAGCTATTCGCTAGATTTCTCCTTGACGGGGGGTCTGCCCTCAGTCCTCTAGCTTCTATCTTAAAAACGTCGAATGTTAGCAACGGAGGAGGATTATGATGGCCAGTATAATTAGTAGTGCCTATTGTCGACTCACCGGATCGCGGATATCCGTTATTTCTTTGTGTGCGATTCTAATATTAGCGATGGCTTGGGCGTCCCCGGTGCACGCCCAAGCAGTTGTTAACTGTGGCTCAGGTGGGTCCGGTATCCAGGCACAACTGGATTTGGGCAATGATGTCGACTTTACCGGGACCTGTGTTGAAGATATTTTCATCGGTAGGGATGGGCTCGATGTCGATGGCGGCGGTAGCGGAGTCATCCAGGGTGAAATATCCGTCCGCGGTGCGGACAGAGTTACACTCGAAGGATTCACGGTGCAAAACCCCAGCGGCGGAGACGCAGGCGTATTTATTACCGAGGGAGCGCATGTCGACCTTAGGAATGTGACATTTAGCAATTTGAACGAGGGTTTTTGCGTCTCTCGTCACGCATTTGTCGACATCGACGGTTTGACCTCGACCACCCAGACTGCTCCAACGTCTGATGCATGTAGCAACGTGACGGTTTTAGACGACAGCAGCATCCGTATGCAAAACTCCACGATTACCAATGACACAGACGTTGGCGAGATTGGTCCGGCCGTGTTTGCGGTTCGGGGATCTATGATGGCGTTCAGGGGCAACAACTCGATCACCAATAACGGAACTGAAGCAGCACTTGGGATCTACGCTGGTTCGCACGCGAGTGAAGACAATGCTAGCACCGGCACGGGCAATACCATTGTAGGGGGAGCAATCGGATTCGACGTCTGGCAGAACTCGTCATTTGATATGCGTCAAGCAACGGTCACTGCACCGGATAACTTTGTTGGCGTCGATTCAGCGCTTGTAATTGGATCAAATTTCTTTGGAGGTAATCCGGCAAACATAACCGTAACCGGCGACGTTCTTGCCTATCAAAATGGGACGATGCGTATCAACACTAACGCCAATATGAACGGGACGGTAACTTGCGAGACGAATTCGACCATCAATACGACTGCACTGGGTGGTACGGGTAGTGTGGATTGCCCTTACCGGGTGCAATCCGTTAGTGGCACGGCTCAGATCCTGGTGGAGGAAGCGAGTGCGGTAATCGGTAACCGGACGTTATTCAAGCTCGACAATAACGGCGGAGTTCGATTTGATATGTTTAACAACAACCGTTTCGACTGGTTTTTTCAAAATGATCAAGACGGGACGTTTAAGATCTCGCGGATTGGGTCGGGGGGAGCGGAATTGATCGTGCGCGATCGGTTGGACGGCAGCGGTGGTCAGGCGACGCTGTTTGTGGACGGGAGTATTGACGCGAGCAACATGACGTTCAGTTCGTCGAGGGAGAACAAGACGGAGATTGAGAGTGTGGAGGTGCAAGCGATCTTAGCGGGGGTGTTGGAATTACCGATCAGTCGTTGGCGTTTTAAGGAAGGCGAACATGGGAAACCCCACATTGGTCCGATGGCGGAGGATTTTCGGGACGTATTTGGGTTGGGAGACGGAACCCACATTTCGGTGACGGATGCGCAGGGTATTGCGTTGGCGGCGATACAGGGATTGAAGGTCGAGAAGGACCAAGAGATATCGGTCCAATCTAGTGCGATTGACACTTTAAGAAACAAACACGATCAGGCCATTGCGGTCTTAAGGCAGGAGAATCAAAAGAAAAACGAAGAAATCTCCGTGTTGCAAAACGAAATGAGCGAACTCAAAACAATGATGCGGGTGTTGATGTCGAAAGATCAACTGGCGGCGGTAACATTACCGTAGACGGGACCTAACGAGACTGTAAATTAAATTGTGTAACTGCTTATAGGCCGATAATCTCTATGATAAAGGAGAAGGTAAATGAGCAAAACCGAGATACCAGAAGATATCGCGGCGTTAGCGCGCGAGGTAGGCAA
>JAOTWM010000270.1 GCA_029862885.1 Gammaproteobacteria bacterium | reverse complement strand
ATGGACATTTCCGGCGGCCGGCCCAATTGGTCGGCATGGGCGGCCTGAATACTTCGAACGAGATCGTGCTCGACGGGAATGGATGTCCCCGGATTTGACACATACATCTCCACCCGGGCGCCAACATCGGGATTGGCTTCGTTGACCTCTGCAACAACGTCGCGCAGCTCATTGAGTATCGCGGTTGGCTGCGCGTCCGGCACGGTACGGGCATCCACGTAAATCGAACAATTGTCCGGCGAGCGGGCACCGCGCCAGGCCCAACCGCCGTCGATCGCCGCAATATTGACCTTGGGCTGGAAGTTGCCGATTGCATTGCGCTCGCGGTAGGTCGGGATCCAGGCGTCCAGGGCGTCAAGGACCTTCCCTGCCTTCATGATGGCATTATCTTCATGGCGCGCCCAGGCGGTATGCACCAGCTTGCCCGGTATCTCGATTTTCAGCCAACTGGAACCACAGTGAGCGGGCACCAGTTTCATGTTCGTCGGTTCGCCCAATATACAGGCATCAGCGACGCCGCCATGGGTCACCAGGTGTTTGCTGCCGACGCCGTATCCCTGATACTCCTGCGCAACGAACTCACCGCAGGGCGCCTTCTCGATTTCCCCGGCAACGCCCGCAATCAGAAGATCGCCGATGAGACGGATGCCGGCCCCGTGAATGGCTTCTGCCGCAACCACGTAGGCGGCAAGCGCATTCTTCATATTGAATGTGCCCATCCCGAATATCCATTCATCGTCGACCACGCTGCCGGCAGCCCGAAATCCGGGCCCCCGGTCCGCAAACTCGTTGCCGAATGATGTGTCCAGGTGGCCATTGAACAGGAGTGACCTGCCGGATCCAGCGCCTTCCAGGCGGCCAACGGCGTTGTATCGTTCGTCGCCGATGGGCTGCAGCTTGGTGCTCAAACCGGCCTGCTCCAAAATGTCGGCATAGGCGCGGGCAACTTCGCCTTCCTGGCCGGTGGGACTTGCAATATCGGTCAATGCCACGGTGAGGGCAACCAAGCGGTCGCGGTCGACCAGATCGACCGCCTTATCGACCAGGCGCTCAGCTTTTTTCGCTTCCGGCATCATCCGGCCTCTCCTTCAACGCCGATTGGGCTCACCAGCACGCCGATGGCCTCGATTTCCGCTTCCACCAGATCGCCTGCTTTCAGCCAAACCGGTTTTTTCATGCTGGCGATTACGCCTGCAGGTGAGCCGCTGGTAATCAGATCCCCAGGCTCCAGCGTGATATTGGACCACCACGAAACAAGCTGATCGGGCTTGTAGGTCATGTCGCCGGTCTTTGCCTTCTGGCGCACCTCACCATTGAGCCGCAGTTCCATGTCGAGGACGGTGGGGTCCGGTATCTCATCGGTGGTCACCAGGTATGGGCCAAGCGGGCACGATGTATCAAAACTCTTACCTAGCAGGATCACCTTGTTGGCATGTTCGCGGCCCTGGATGTCACGTGCGGAGATATCGTTGAACACGGTGTAGCCAGCGACATAATCAAGCGCATGTTCTTGGGATACTCGGCGCGCCATCTTTCCGATCACGATGCCGAGTTCGATCTCATAGTCCAATTGTTTGGTGAACACCGGTCGCATGACTTTAGCGCCGGAGCCGACAATTGAGGAAGGCGCCTCCAGGAAACCGGTTGGATGCTCAAAGTGAAAACTATCCCAGCCATGCGCCTGCCAGTCCGGTGCAGTCCAATTGGTCAACTCCTCCAAGTGCCTGCCAAAATTGCATGACGTGTGTAGAATTTTACCGGGCCGCGGCACAGGCGCCCGCAACTCCACCGTTTCCGCTGCATGGAGATTGGCCGCGTCCTCTCCTTTGCCGGCGAGTGACTTCGCCGTTTCCATGGCTTGCTCGCCCATTTCAAGAAACGACACCATGGATCTCGGTAGCGCGCCGGAACTGGCCGCGTGCAAATCGAGCAGATGATCACCAATAAGCACGCCGATGGTACTCTCGCCGCCGGACTTCGCGGTGAAGCTCGCCAGTTTCATGTTTGCATACTCCTAGATTGACGGTTGAAGACGAACGCTGCTGGTCTCTTCGGTCAGCTTAATCATCCGTGCGATGGTCTCGTTGACCGGTGTCGGAACATTCCGTTTGCGGCCCTCGCGCACCACCGCACCGTTCATGGTATCGATTTCGGTGAGTTCGTGCTTTTGCAAGGACACGGTGGTCGAGCCGATATGATCCACTGCGGAATTAGCCAGTTGATCGAGATAGGCCAGCGCGTCGTCCATTTCGAGCGGCACGCCCGCGGCTTGGGCGACCGCCACTACTTCTTCCACAATCGCCCGGCACAGGGTCTTACCGGCTGCGTTGAAATAGACCGCTCCGATGCGGGTATTCATCGCGCCGGACAATACAGTGAGCGTGGTGTTGATGACGAGCTTGCGCCAGATCCGATAGTCCATGTCTGGCGCGCTGTAAGTGGGCAGCCCTGCGTTTGTGAGTAGTTCGGCTGCGCTCTCTAGGGCCTCGTGGCGTTCACCATCCAATGGCCAGTAATAGGTTTCGGTTTGGCCCTTGAAGTTGGTCCCAACCATGCCAGGTCCAAGAATGATGCCGGTTGCGGATGTAAAACCTTTTGCGATCCGATCTTGCGACGCATGCTCTTCAATGATCTCGACATTGCCAATGCCATTCTGCAGGGTCCAGATATATGTCGACGGCCGCAAATAAGGCCTGGCGGAGTTGAGCGCCCGGTCGGTGCTGAGGTATTTGCAGAAAACGATGACCATATCAGCTGGGGCAACTTCGGTGGGATCGGTTGTCGCATTGACCCTGACGGTTCTAGGGCCATCGCCGCGGTCAAGCTGCAAACCATTTTTTTTGATTGCTTCGATATGGGCTTCATTGATGTCCACCAGGGTCACGTTCACGCCGGCCTCGGCCAGATAACCGCCGAACAATGAGCCCATGGCTCCGGCGCCCAGAATGACGAAGTTCATTGAGCGACTCCCAACTTGAGCCTGGGCACCACTTCTTCTCCTAACAGGCGCACGGTTTCAAGATTCATTTGCACATCCGTGCCGACAACTTCCATGAGCGGCAGGTTAAGCCCGGCATCTATCAAGTCCTGGAGGATTTCGACACATTCATCGGGGGTGCCCGAAACAACGTTGAACTGCCGCATGAAATCATCAGTGATCATGTGCGTCAGTTCCTGCTCGCCGCGCCTGACCGCGTCACGCATTGGGCCGAGCACCGCTTCATCGACCCCGGAACTGGTCAGGATCTCATCATTCTGGATATTCTTCACCTTGTTGACCACGTAGGTCGCCGAGGGCGCGCGCGTCGCCTCGCGGGCTTTGTCGCCGTGCTTTGAAACAGCCGCCAGGATAACGGCACCGACCGGGAATGGTTCGGCGGGTGTTCGACCGACTTTGTCAAACCCTTCCTGAAGCCGCTTTTGGGCAATACGTACAAATCCTGACGATGTCATGCCCGGCAATAAGAGCCCGTCTCCGATGCGACCCACAAGCCGGTTCATCATAGGCCCCGTCGCTGCAATATAGACCGGCAGGTCGGGCCGGTACCTCACGGATTTGGGGTCAACGGCCGGGATTTCCGCCTTGAAGATATCACCCTCGAATTTAATGGCCTTGCCGGACAAGACGCCACGAATGATTTGGACGGCCTCTCGATGCACCGGGACCGGTTTGTGTTTTTCAAGATCGGTTTCAAGATAACGCACGCCAACCGCGCCGACACCAAGCCCCAGAGTGAACCGGTGCCTGGAGAATTCATCAAGAGCGGCTGCTTCGGCAGCAATGATCGTTGGATGGCGGATATAGGGCGTGGTTATGCCAAGTCCGAGTGGGATGGTCTTGGTCGCGGCGGCACACGCACTTAGTGTCACGAAGGCACCACGGCTCTCCTTGCCGAAGTTACGAAACCAATGATAGCCCTCGGCAACCCACATGCCCCCTGAAAGCCCGACCGATTCAGCCATTTGGGCATAGGCCGCCATTTCATCCAACGGTTCGTATGACTTAAAAACAATGCCAACCCCGGGTGTGAACTGTGCCATGAATCCCCCTTCGGTAACGCCGTAACCGCACCAAGACAGTGCCAGCAAAGGTCACGCAATTATAGGCGGCAGAATGGGAGCGTCTTGCCTGTCTGTGTCCGCTTGTCTCAAAGCGCAAGCCTGATTCTGGCTGCAGATAGCAGGCGTCCGCTTAGGCGGCCGACTCTTGCTCAACAGGTCGGCAGTTGTCCAACCGGTACCTTGATCAATACTCCGGTATCTCATTGCGACTCCTTGGCAAAGAACTCCCAACCGCACCTTTAAAAAATCGTCGATAGCCACATCAGCGTTTCCTAACAGGCCGGAGTCGACCCACCGCAGCGGTTGGTATGAATAATGTACCGACTTTTTCGGCCACGAATATTCCACGAACAGCCGCGAGTTAGTTCAGACAACATCCAGTTGATGCGGCATGGCGAAAATCCTGACGCGCTGGGGCACGCACGGAAGAGGACGGGTCCGATGGTCTGGACCTTGCGCGAATAAAGCGGGCCCGTGGGTGGTGCAGCGCGTCTCGTGTCAAGATATCTTTTCGACGAACACAATAGTGTCGGCGATATCAGTATCGACGAGAGCATTGCTCAGCTTTCGATCCGCTGTGACAAAGCAAATTCCTTCGTGAATTGCCAATGCAAGATAAATACAGTCGTACACCGTACGTTGATGCTTAATAGCCAACGCCAATGCATTTAACCCAAACGACTACGTGTTGATTTGCGCCGAAAACTGACCCTGTTTGGGTAGATATTTGCATCGAAAATTGACCCACGTGTAACCCTTACCTGCTTAAGAAATGGGCAGGAGCACAAGAGGAGTGATAGACGTGGCGTTATTGAGTGTAATCCGACATTGGCGGCTGCGAGACGGGATGGCGATCCGGGAGATTGCCAGACGTACCGGGCTGTCACGCAATACGATAAGAAAGTATCTGTCGAGCGGCGTGGTAGAGCCGGAATATCCCAAACGCAAGAGCCCAAGCAAGCTGGACGAGTATGCCCAGATTCTGACGTCGTGGCTGCAACGCGAAACGTTGAGGCATCGTAAACGGCGACGAAACTTAAGGCAGCTGTACGATAATTTGGTGGCGTTGGGGTACACCGGTTCCTATGATCGAGTGGCGGCGTATGCACGAGCGTGGCGAGTGGAGCGATCGGAATTGGCCAAGGTAACGGGCCGCGGTGTCTGTGTACCCCTGACATTTGCCCCGGGAGAAGCGTTCCAGTTTGACTGGAGCGAGGATTTTGCGGTGATCGGCGGCGAGCGAACGAAGCTGATGGTGGCACAGTTCAAGTTGTGCTACAGCCGGGCGTTTATGGTGCGGGCCTATCCGCTACAAACCCATGAAATGCTGTTTGATGCACACAATCATGCCCTGGCCGCCCTGGGTGGCGTTCCACGACGCGGTATCTACGACAATATGAAGACCGCGGTTGACCGGGTAGGCCGAGGTAAAGCCCGCGAGGTGAATGCGCGCTTCAAGGCGATGGTCAGTCATTTTCTGTTCGAGGCGGATTTCTGCAATCCGGCGTCGGGCTGGGAGAAGGGACAGATCGAGAAGAACGTGCAGGATACACGGCGGCGGATCTGGCAAGTGGCGCCGAAGTTCACGAGTTATCGTGAGTTGAACAGTTGGCTTGAGCAACGCTGCCGAGGGTTATGGGGACAGATCCGCCATCCGGAGCAGACCACGCGCACTATCGAGGATCTGTGGGCGGAAGAGAAGCGTGAGTTAATGCACATGCCGCCGGCCTTCGATGGGTTTGTCGAACACACCAAGCGGGTATCTCCCACTTGCCTGATTACGTATGAGCGGAATCGCTACAGTGTGCCGGCGGCGTTTGCCAACCGTCCGGTGAGTCTGCGGGTCTACGCCGATCGATTGGTGGTTGCCGCTGAGGGCCGGATCATTGCGGAGCATGCGCGGGCGATCATCCGCGGCCATGACCGGCCGGGGAAGGTGATCTATGACTGGCGTCACTACCTGGCGGTAGTACAAAGGAAGCCCGGCGCACTGCGCAATGGCGCCCCGTTTGCCGAGTTGCCGACAGCATTCCGACGGCTGCAATCGATCCTGCTGAAACGTCCCGGTGGAGGCCGGGAGATGGTTGAGATTCTGGCATTGGTCTTACATCACGACGAGCAAGCGGTGCTGTGTACCGTGGAACTGGCATTGGAATCGGGAGCGGTCTCCAAGCAGCATGTGTTGAACCTGTTGAGTCGTTTGATTGAACTACCGCCGCCGGCGCTGATCGATACACCGGCTGATCTTATGCTGAGTGACGAGCCTAAGGCGAACGTCCAGCGTTATGACAGTTTGAGGGAGCAACGCCATGTCAGCTGAAACCATGGTGACAACCCTCAAGTCGCTAAAACTGTTTGGCATGGCCCAAGCCATCGATGAACTGGAATCGCAAAGCGCCCCAGCCTACCAAAAGGCGGAATCGATCCTCGATAGTCTAGTCAAAGCCGAGATGGCCGAGCGCGAGGTGCGTTCGATCAACTATCAGATGCGGATCGCCCGTTTCCCCGCCTACCGGGACTTGGCCGGGTTCGTGTTCGATGACAGCGGTGTGGACGAAACCCTGGTACGCGACCCTGTAAGTAATTCTGTGTAAGTGCCCGGTTATAGAGTTTCCGGCATACGATCCGGGAACTCGATCATAAAACGG
>JAOTWM010000269.1 GCA_029862885.1 Gammaproteobacteria bacterium | reverse complement strand
GGTGTCGATGTTGCGATTACCGGTATACCGTTTGATCTAGCCACCACGAACCGCCCGGGCACACGCTTCGGGCCAGCCGCAATCCGCGCCGCGTCCGCGCAACTCGCGTGGGGCGCGCCTTGGCCTTGGGGGTTTGACCCGTTCGACCGCCTGGCTGTTATCGACTACGGCGATTGTAATTTTGACTTCGGCCGGCCCGAGACGATCCCCGCAGACATTGAATCTCACGTGAGTCGAATCATCGAGCCAGACGGACCGCATTTGATTTCATTGGGCGGCGATCACTTTGTGACATTGCCGCTGTTACGAGCCCACGCCAAACGCTATGGAAAATTATCGCTGGTGCATTTTGACGCCCATTCCGATACGTGGCACGACGAACCCGGGCGCATCGATCATGGCACTATGTTCTTTCACGCCGTGCAAGAAGGCATTGTCGATCCGGCCACGTCACTACAAATCGGCATTCGCACCCACAACAGTGACCGCATGGGCTTCACCTGGTTGGATGCGGCCTGGGTCCATGCCAACGGGCCGCAAGCCGTCATCGCCGAAACTGAGCGGATCGTGGGCAACAATAAAGCGTATCTTACGTTCGACATCGACTGCCTCGACCCGAGCTGCGCGCCGGGCACGGGCACACCGGTCGTGGGCGGGCTTAGCACCCACCAGGCACAAACCATCATTCGCGGTCTTGAGAAAACCGATTTTGTCGGTATGGATATGGCTGAAGTCGCACCGCACTTTGACCACGGTGAAATTACCGCGTTAGCCGGGGCAAGTTTGATTCTCGACTATTTGTGTCTGCGCGCTCGCAACGAAAGCACGAAAATATAAATCGGCAAACGCCTTTAGTCGAACTGCACGGTGCCGGACACACTCACCGATAGTTTACTGGTGCCCGATGCCACTTGCGGTGCTACCACCGATTCACTGGCCTGGGCTCGCAACATTGTAGTCATCGCTACAGGTGGTGCGGCACCACCAGTCTGAATCTGTAATTGCACAATACGGTAGTCCCGCCCGTCCATGTGTTTGCGGACCACCGCGACGCGCCGCTTATAAGCTTCAAGCGCTTCCTCGATGAGTTCGTTTTCGTACCGGTCCCGGCTAGCCTTGGTGGGTGCAAACTGCATGCGTGCAACCAGCAAACGTTCTTGCAGCACACCGACCAGGCGCGTCAATCCTGCAACATCGGTAGCACGCAGCTGTAACTCCTGGCGTGCGCGCCAAGCGGTTACTCGCTGCTTGGTATACACCGGGTTGGTGTAATAACCCAAGGTCTGGGCTTGCACCGCGTCGGTTTTCTGTGTCCGCGACAATGCCCACTGCATATCCCGGTTCACCATATCCGCGACCATTGAGGGATCGCGGTGCTGGTGCTGGACGCTCACGACCACGGTCAATTCATCGTTAGGAACATCGCGCTCGGCATGAGCTTGCAGCGACACGCGATTGAATGGTGGTTCTGTCGAATCGCCATAGACGGGCGCCACAGCGATTGCCAAGAAAACACTGAATATCACGGGCGCCGAACTCTTACTATTCATATCGCTTCCTTCTCCAATTCGATGTTGACCGCCACGGCGGTCGCGGTTATACGGTAACCGTATGACACCGAAAGTATACTGGGTCATCTCCTATCAGCAACGTCTGCAACCCACATTGGTTGACACGACGCGCACGAATGCGGTCAAGCCGGCGCAATGCCCGCTTTGGGCGCTATGACCGGTCGCATCGCGGTCGATATTGGCGGCACATTTACCGACGTCGCGTTGGAAACTCCCGATGGAACGTGGGTAAGTAAAGTTCTAACAACACAAAACGATCCGGCTCGCGGGGCACTGGCTGGTATCGAACAAGTGCTACACAGCAGCGGTGTGGCACCGAGCGCGGTGCGATTGGTCATCCATGGCACCACACTCGCCACCAATGCGATCATCGAACGGCGCGGTGCCCGCACCGCATTGATCACCACCGACGGATTTCGTGACGCTGTGGAAATGGGTTATGAAAATCGATTCGAACAATACGATATCGATATCGTTAAACCATCGCCGTTGGTGCCACGACGGTTACGCATGACCGTCAAAGAGCGAATCAGTGCTGCCGGAAATATGCTGGTTCCGCTCGATCTTGCGAGCGTAGACGCGCTATTACCCGCTCTGGTTGATAATGACATCGAGAGCGTCGCGATCGGGCTTATCCACAGTTACGCCTTCGCCGATAACGAATACCGCATAGCCGAACGGCTGCGTGCAGCGCTGCCGGAGTTGTCAATTACCTGCTCGGCCGACGTGTGTCCGGAGATTCGTGAGTACGAGCGACTGTCCACCGCTTGTGCCAATGCGTACGTGCAGCCATTGGTGGAACGCTACCTGCGCTCCCTGGAATCGCTGTTGACTGACCGCGGATTCAATTGCCCGTTGCTATTGATGACATCGGCGGGCGGTTTGACCACCGTCGACACCGCCGTGCGCCACCCAATACGATTGTTGGAGTCGGGGCCCGCCGGGGGAGCGATGTTGGCAGCAGACATCGCACGCCGCAACGGGCTCGATGATGTGCTGGCGTTCGATATGGGCGGCACTACGGCGAAGCTGTGTCTGATCGAACGCGGCCAACCCCGTAGTGCACGCCACTTCGAGGTTGACCGGGTTTACCGTTTTTCGCCCGGCAGCGGACTGCCGCTGAGGGTTCCGGTTATCGACATGGTGGAGATTGGCGCCGGTGGCGGCTCGATTGCCACCTTGAACGTACTGCAACATATCCAAGTGGGTCCACTGAGCGCGGGTTCAGAACCCGGGCCCGCTTGTTACGGCCGCGGCGGCCGGCGTCCCACGGTTACCGACGCCGATGTGCTGCTGGGCCGCGTCGATAGCGAACGCTTTGCGGGCGGATCGCTCGCACTCGACACCGGTCAAGCCAATCATGCGGTGTACCACGATATCAGCATTCCGTTGCAGCTCGACACCGCATTGGCCGCGTTTGGAATTAGCGAAGTTGTCGAAGAAAACATGGCGAGTGCGGCTCGCGTACACGCGGTCGAACGCGGCCGGCACATAGGTCATCAAACCATGATCGCGTTTGGCGGCGCCGGCCCGTTGCACGCAGCACGCTTGGCCACCAAGCTCGGCATAGATCGCGTCGTCATACCCGCGCACGCCAGTGTCGGTTCCGCGATCGGGTTTCTGCGTGCACCGGTAGCATTCGACGTGGTACGCAGTCACTATGTTCAACTTGGCGAATTCGACCCCATGGCGATAAACGCGATGTTCGATGCGATGCGCTCGGAGGCTGAATCGGTCGTTCATGCGGGTGCGCCGGGTGCCGACGTAACCGAAACTCGCAGCGCGTTTATGCGTTATATAGGACAAGGCCACGAAATCGAGGTCCATGTGCCGTTACATGCCCTTACCGCTGCGGATGCCGACACACTACGCGCGAACTTCGATGCAACCTACGCACAACAATACGATCGCTCGATCCCAGATCAGGATGTGGAGATACTGACGTGGTCGCTGCGCGTGTGCGCCCGCTCGCCCGATGTCGTCGACGCCACCAACGAATTCACCGAGCCGCGGCGCAGCGATCCCATCGAGCGCCCGGTCTTCAATCCCGAAACCAATGACTACGAAGAAACGCCTGTTTACGAACGCGGAGCAATGCAACCCGAAATTTTGCATTGTGGACCCGCACTCATCGCGGAAGACCAGACCACAACCGATGTCCCGGCGTCATTTAGCGCGACCGCGGACGACTCTGGAAACCTACTGCTGACGCGCATTGCTACTACGTCATGATCACCGCAACCGGCCGTTTGCATAACCAGATCATATGGAACCGACTTATTGCGGTCGTTGAAGAACAAGCACAGACGCTGATGCGCACGGCGTTTGCCAATACCGTGCGCGAAGCCGGCGATTTGTCCGCCGGCGTATTCGATCTACGCGGACGCATGCTGGCGCAAGCAGTGACCGGAACGCCCGGCCATGTCAATGCAATGGCCGCATCGGTCGGACATTTTTTGAATAAATTTCCGGTCGCCGACATGGTGCCGGGTGATGTATTTCTGACCAACGACCCGTGGCTCGGCACCGGCCATCTGCATGATTTCACGGTGGTGACACCGGCCTTTAGGAATCACAAACCCGTCGCCTTGTGCGCCGCTACGAGCCATGTGGTCGATATCGGCGGACTCGGATTTGGCGCGGATGGCCGGCAAGTGTTTGAAGAAGGGCTGTATGTGCCGATCATGCCGCTGGCAAAAGCTGGCGTCATGAACGAATCGCTGCTGCAGATCGTTCGCGCCAACGTTCGCGAATCGGTCCAGGTCGAAGGCGATCTGTATTCGTTGGCCGCCAGCAACGCGACAGGCTGTGAACGCTTGGCGACCTTGATGGAGGAGTTCGAACTGTCGACTATCGAACCGCTGGCCGATACGCTTATCGACACCTCCGAACAGGCCATGTTGAAACAAATTCGCACCCTGCCGGTCGGCACTTATCGCAACCAAATGCGCATCGACGGCTACGAGGACGCGGTCGATCTCGTCGCCGCGCTGACCATCAGCGATTCCGGCATCGACATCGATTTTACCGGCACCTCGTCCGTGTCAGCCTATGGTATTAACGTGCCCCTACCCTATACCCAGGCCTACGCATCGTTCGGAGTGCGCTGCCTGGTGGGTGCAGACATACCGAACAACGCGGGTTCGCTGGCGCCGATTCGCGTCATTGCGCCACCCGGGACGATCCTGAACGCACCGCACCCCTGCGCCGTGGCCGCACGCCACGCCATTGGGCAGATGTTGCCCGACGTGGTGTTGGGCTGCCTGCATCAGGTATTACCGCAGCGTGCACCGGCCGAAGGCACGTCCTGCCTCTGGAATCCTGTGTTGTATGGCGGACATGGACTCGGCGCAGCGACGCTACCGTTCACCGTGACTTTGTTTCATAACGGCGGCACCGGTGCACGCCCGCACGCAGACGGCCTATCGGCCACGGCATTTCCTTCCGGGGTTCGCAACACACCGGTGGAAATCAACGAAGCAATCGCTCCGATTGTGGTTTGGCGCAAAGAGTATCGTGTCGACTCCGGGGGTGCAGGCCAATTTCGGGGCGGTCTCGGCCAGGTGATGGAGATCGCGAGCGCGGAACAGACACCGTTTTCAATTTCTTCAATGTTCGACCGCATTACCTACCCTCCCCGCGGCCGCGAGAATGGCCAACCCGGCGCCGAAGGGCGGTTTTATCTGCGCTCTGGCAATACACTACGCGCCAAAGGCCGACAAACTGTACCCGCCGGTGATCGCGTGGTCATGGAAATGCCCGGAGGCGGCGGTTACGGCGATCCGCTCAAGCGTGATCCGGAAAACGTCGCACGCGATGTGGCCGAAGGGTTCGTGTCGGTGCAGTCGGCCGCCGAGGACTATGGGGTGATATTCGATAGCGACGGAGACATCGACGTTACCGCAACGGCGGCCACGAGAGCCAGCCGCGCTAATATTGATGTAGTGTAAATTTCAATCGAGCGCCGGGATGCCGAGCCGAACAATCAACCCGTGTTGCATATGAATGCGGACCGAGCCGTAGTCGAAGATTTCCACGCTGCCGTCCATCGTGCGTCGCCGCGGTTCGCCCAGGTGTTCTTCGACAATGTCGACGGTGAGTCCGGGCTTAAGCGCGAACGGCGGTTCTCCGCTGTACGGGTCGCATTCTCGAACGACTTCGCTTATACCGACGGGTTCTAGCTGTGCCGCCACGGCGCGATTGGCCTCGTCAAAAGTTTTCTTCCCCACTTGTGCGGACAGTACAAATATCGCGCGGCCGCTCAGTCGGTGTCGCCTGTCTAATCGACAAACCGTTTCAAACTCCATTTGCACCGATTTCAAAGCCGTGTTGAGGCCGATGAGACGCAGAATCTCGCCATTTCTAAAGGTATGTTTAGCCGTCCCTCCGAAGGCACTAGCCAAGCTGTTGGGTACTACGGCACCGGCCTTGAAGGTAATGGCAGGCAGGTCGCCCGTCAGGTTGAGCCAGCGCGCGGGAATCTGATCGGTCTTGACCCGAAAATAATCGCTCGCGGGCGTCAGATCCCACCACGCCGCGGCAACAAACGGCAGCGGTCCGGGATGCGTGAGTACAAACTTCGGCATGATCACCACGGAACCATCAGCCGCGCGTCGATCGATTACCGTAAACTCCCGATCCTCGCCCGCCCAGGTGCCGGCGCTCGCGACGAGTGCGAGTAGCACAATCATGTTGGTGCGGTAATCGCGTCTCATGAATCCGGTTTCTTCTCGAACCCCGCCAATTTGCCCGCCTGGAATTTGAGCTTGATCGCGCCGTAGACGAGGACTTCACCATCGGCCGTGGCGACCATCGCATCGGCCGGCCCTAATTCACGCTCCACCTGCTCAACCTGGGTCTCGGCATTCCAGCGTTTGACCATCGTGCCGCTAACCGGTCCGCAGACTTCGGCCACCTCACCGATCGACACCGGCTCCAGCCATTCCCTTACCGTGCGTTCGATCCGCTCATGATCGCGTGCTTTCATGACCTTTTTGCCCAACGTGAAGCGGATCTTGGTGCGCAGGCGCCGGTGCCCCGCCCGCAGCCGGCACACCGGCCGGACCACGACAAGAACGCTTTTCTTATCCGCCTCGACGACCGGAATTTGTACGTACTCGCCGGCGCCGATGTTGCCCTTGATGTTGGTGTTGGAGATGCCGGCGTCGAGAAATCCTGGCTTGGTTCGCTGCCCTTCTTTCACCTGGAAGCCCG